>CAYOHQ010000010.1:0-24029 GCA_964403805.1 uncultured Thioalkalispiraceae bacterium
GATTTAAATAAATCCCCTACTCCGGTTCCATGGAGTGCAGAAATAAAATGCAATTTTGCAAAATCCGTGAATGGAATTTTTAAATTTAACTCTCTTTTAATTTTCTCGCGTTGGTAAATTTCCAATCCGTCCCACTTATTAACAGCAAGAACTAACGCTCTACCGGCATCCAGGATAAAACCAAGTATTGTTGCATCTTGATCCGAAATCGACTCTTGTGCATCCAATATCATTAATACCACATTAGCATCATCAATCGCCTGCAAGGTTTTAATTATACTAAATTTTTCAATTGCTTCTTTAACACTTCGTTTTCGTCTTACCCCGGCAGTATCAATAAATGTATATTTAATATCATTTTTTTCAAAGGGTATATAAGTGCTATCACGTGTTGTTCCCGGCATATCATAAATAACAACTCGATCCTCACCCAAAATTCTGTTTACTAAAGTTGATTTCCCAACATTTGGACGTCCGATAACAGCAATTTTAATACCATCATCTGTATTGTCTTGTTCATCATCATTAAAATTTAATGTCGATATCACAGAATCCATTAAAACACTGACACCACGCCCATGTGATGCCGTTATGGGATAAACAGCATCAACACCTAAAGCATAAAACTCGGCTGCAACACTATCAGCGTCTTTACCATCAATTTTATTAACAACGACAAAAAATGATTTTCCTGTTTTTCTTAATCGATCAGCTATTTTTTCATCATCAACCGATAAACCATCATTAGCATCAACTAAAAATAAAACCGTGTCAGCCTGATCCACTGCCAACCAGGATTGTTTTGCCATTAACAAATCGATATTTTTTTCGTCGCCAGAGACACCGCCTGTGTCAATTACAATAAACGCTTTTTTTTCAAATTCAGCCTCACCAAATTTTCGATCGCGCGTAACACCAGGCATATCAGCGACAAGTGCATCCCTGCTTTTTGTAAGACGATTAAATAATGTCGATTTACCAACATTCGGTCTACCAACAATAGCGATGACTGGTTTCATGAGTATTTACAATATTAAAAACAGAATTAGTTACTTATAGCAGATTCTATAAGTTTTAATCAGAAGTATAAGCATGCATATCACCATAACGGTTAGCTGCATACATAATATCATCAAAAATTACTGGAACCGATAATATATTTTTTACTTTAGATACATGAGTATCAAAATAATCGTCGGGATTATCAGCAGGATAATCAAATTTAACATGTTCGCCTAGTCTAACACGCGAAACAATTTTTCCATCACTACGGGACATCCAGTGTAGATAACCATTAAAGTCTCCTACAACTAATTGATCATGAAATAAAACCGGACCGGAAATATTTCTTCGCAACAGTGCATCTTGTTGCCACAGGGTCGCACCGTTTTTTCTATCCAAAGCCCATACTCTGCTTTCAGCATCAGTAAGATAAACACGGAATGCATCAACTTTGATATCATTAAAAATAGACATATCACGCGCCCACACAATCTTACCCGATGTCAGCTCAACTGCCGCTATTCGCCCTTGAAAACTGGCAACGTAAATAAGATCTTCCTTAACGACAGGTTCAATATTAATATCAATGATACGTTCTATTTCAGTACTACCCTTGGGAATAGCAATCGCTGTATCCCAAATGACTCTTCCCTTCTCTAAAGTAAGAGCGATTAATTTACCATTATCGAAACCACTAACAACAATACCATCCGTAATAATAGGAGATGATGAACCACGTAAAGTTAATATAGGAACTACTCTGTTATAAAACCACCGTTGATCGCCGGTTTTAACATCAAGACCATATAAAAACCCATCAACAGTATTTATCACCAGATAGTCTTTTGAAATTGCCGGCTTAGCTAGAATTTCACTTGAAAATTGTCTACGCCATAGCGTGTTACCCGTAGCCAGTTGCGCCATTACTAATTCACCCTGACTTGTACCGAAAATAATATTGTCTTTATAAATTATAAACTGACTAGATACTGGAAAATTTAACTCTCTCTGCCAGTTAAGTTTTCCTGTTTTCTGATTAACTGAATACAGTTTCCCTTCAAAGTCGAGATAAATTATTGAACCTTTATATAATGCAGGTTGGAATTTTAAATAATTATCACCCACACCTTCGCCAAAACGTTGTGTCCAGATTAAATTTATTTTTACCTGATTAGATAAAGACTTTAACGCTACCGGCGGTAAAACAGGGGATGGTGAAGATGCACATGAGCTAACAATTGCTAATACACAAATTAAAAAAATAGTACGAAACATCATGACTTTTCTGTTTTCGTATTTCCACTTGTAACAATATCATGTAATTTCATTTCAATAAATTCACGTTTTTGTTTGTTTCGAATGTTGCTAGCCAAAGCTGATTGGTATGCTTCTTTTGCAAGAGAAAATTCTTTTCTTGCAACATAAACATCGCCACGTAATTCATTATATTCCAGATTAAAACTTTTACTTGATGCATCTTTAACTAAATCAAAAGCCTTATCGAGCTGTTTTTGATTTAGTAAAATTCGGGCTAAACGAATTCTGGCAATATGCTTAATTCCATCATCATTGCTATTTGATAAAACCCAGTTTAAATTTGAAATTGCATCGTCGTACTTGTTTTCTTCAACGCGTTTTTTTGACATTGCAAATGCAGCAAGAGATGCATATGGGGTGCCGCTATAGTCTAATTTAAGCTCAGAACCAGTTGCATAAAATTCGTTAGATTTATCCTTTAAACCATTTTCAGTCATCGATTGATAAAGTGCCGAAGAAGATTGTGACTGCTCAGATTGATATATATTCCATTGTTTAAAGCCAACAATTGCTGCTACACCAACAACTAAGCCGGTAATGACAGATTTACCATTTTCTTTCCACCAGCTTTTTATTGCATCAAGTGTTTCTTCATCAGTTTCGTAATTGTTCACGCTAAACCTCTATTAATTTTTACCACTTTTTTTTACTATATATGAATCAGTAAAAAACTATTAATTCTTATTTATTAAAAAATCACTTAGTTGATCGAGTTTAATTGCTTGTTGAGGAACATCCTCTCGCAAATACTTAATCGTAACTTCACTTTTTGCTATTTCATCATCACCAATAATTATCGCGATACTGGCACCACTTTTGTCTGCTTTTTTCATCTGACTTTTGAAACTGCCAGCACCACAGTGAAGCTGTAAGCGTAAATCAGGCACAGAATCCCGTAATTTCTCAGACAATATAATACCTGATTTCTGAGCAGATTCCCCTGCCAAAATCATATAAATTTCGGGCAAATACTCAGTTTTTGGTATATTTTCATCAGGAACCAGTGCAATTAGCCGTTCCAGGCCTAATGCGAATCCTACAGCGGGAGTATCACGACCACCAATTTGAGTCACTAAACCATCATAACGCCCCCCGGCACACACAGTACCTTGAGCACCCAATTTATCGGTCACCCATTCAAAGACCGTTTTAGTGTAATAATCCAGACCACGAACTAAACGTTTATTGATTCTGTATGAAATATTTAATGAATCGAGATAAGCACACAATGAATTAAAATGTTGCCGTGACTCATCATCCAGAAAATCATACAATTTTGGAGCAGATTCAATTAATGATTGTAGATCCGGATTCTTGCTATCTAAAATTCGCATTGGATTTGATAACAGCCGCCGTTGACTATCTTCATCAAGTTGTTCGTGATGTTCTTTAAAATAGTCTACCAATACATTTCGATAACTTGCCCTCGATTCCGAGGTGCCCAAACTATTTATTTCAAGTGTGACGTCGTTATTTATCCCCAGTTTTTTCCACAATTGATGTGTTATCAAAATTAATTCTGCATCAATATCAGGGCTGGCAATACCAAAAACTTCCACACCAAATTGAAAAAATTGCCGGTAGCGTCCTTTTTGTGGCCGTTCGTGTCGAAACATTGGGCCGTAATACCATAACCGTTGTTGCTGATTGTAAATTAATGAATTCTCAATACAGGCTCTAACGCAACTTGCTGTACCCTCCGGACGAAGCGTTAAACTATCGCCATTTCGATCATCAAACGTGTACATTTCCTTTTCGACAATATCAGTTACTTCACCAATTGATCGTTTAAACAATTCTGTTTTTTCAATGATTGGCATTCGAATTTCCTGATAGCCATACGATGCAATTAACTTTTTAAATACAGCCTCAACAAATTGCCATTGGTAAGATGATTCGGGAACAAGATCATTCATTCCCCTAATGGCATTAATTGTTTTCGACATTGTGCATTTCCTGCTGTAAATTCATATCATTGTTATTAATAAAAAATGTGTAACTTCTATTGGATTGTATTTTGATTGATTAAATTTTTATTGTTTATTTATTGCTGATGAATCACCAAGCGAACACTTGGGTTTAAATCAAATCATACTCCAGTTATTCATTCTCACTCTTTATTCCAAAGCGTCCTTACCTTCTAACTTGTCCAATAATATCGCTTCTTTGGAATCAGGGAATTTTACTCTCAAAATAGTAGAATAACTCTCTACCGCTTTTTTGTTTTTATACTTTCGTTCAAGTAAAATGCCAATCCACAGGCTCTCGGGTGTTTGTCTTGCTAACGCTAAATAGCGGGAGTAATAGCGTTTTGCAGGTTTGTATAATCCTGAGTCATAACTAATCTGTGTCATGCCTAGTAATGCTTTTGGTAAGTTGTGATCCAGTTTCAGGGCATGGCGAAAATGCTGCTCGGCTAAATGCATATTTCCCCTTTTTTGTTCACAAATACCCAAGTTCTCATATACGCCAATTTTATCGGAATATAGTGGATCCTTCAAAACTTCAGTAAACAATTTCACTGACTCTTTATATTTTCCTTCTGAGCATAAAAAAGCACCATAATTATTTTTAGCACGGCTATATTGTGGATCAAGCTCGATTGACTTTTTGTAGTGTTCATCAGCTTTATCTTTTACTTTTAATACTTTTTGTAACTCGGCCATATACAAATGTGCAACTGGATTATCAGGGTCTTGCTCCAGCGCTTTTAGTAACTTTGAATTTGCTGCCTTATAGGATCTTTTTTGCAGATAAGCAAGGCCCAATTTTGCATTTATTCCAGAGGCTTTTTGTAAATCAGCATCTGATTTCTCAACAACAGTCTCGCAAGCAGAAATAAGTAATATAACGAATAACACAAACAAAACAATTAGATTTTTTTTCATAGCATCGCTCTATAGTTATTATTTTTTTTATTTAGCGTTCGTTTAGTTTTATCTAATACTTTGCCGGCAAGTTGACCACAGGCGGCATCAATATCGTCACCGCGTGTTTTTCTTGTCATTGTTACCAATCCTGCTTTCATTAAAATGTTACTGAATTTTTCAATCGTTTCAGATGAAGAACATTCAAAATCTGTTTGAGGAAACGGATTAAAGGGAATCAAATTAACCTTTGATGGAATGTCTTTTAACAATTTAACCAATTCTCTTGCATGAGCCGGCTGATCATTAATACCGTCAAGCATAACGTATTCAAAAGTAATTTTTCGTCGGGACTCATCCTGAATATAGTGACGACAGGATTCAAGTAATAATTTAATTGGATATTTTTTATTAATCGGAACTAGTTGATCTCGTAATGCATCATTCGGTGCATGCAACGAAACCGCTAGACTAACATCACTGTCTTTTTTTAATCGGTCTAATGCAGGCACCACTCCTGAAGTACTTAATGTAATGCGTCTTTTTGACAATCCATAAGCGTTATCGTCCATCATTAAATTCATTGCTTTAATGACATTTTGATAATTTAATAAGGGCTCGCCCATTCCCATCAAGACAATATTTGTTATTTTACGTTTTTCTCGTGGAATGCATGACATGGCATGGTTCGCTAACCATATCTGCCCCATAATTTCTGCAACAGTTAAATTACGGTTAAAACCTTGTTGTGCCGTTGAACAAAAAGTGCAATCCAGAGCGCAACCAACTTGGGATGATATACACAAGGTGCCACGATTTTTTTCGGGTATGTAAACTGTTTCAATACAATTACCGCCACCCACTTCGAGTAACCATTTAATAGTGCCATCATCTGATTGTTGCTCGGATGCAATTTTCGGAATAACAATTTCAGCAATCTCAGACAATTTAATTTTTAATGCCTTGCTGATATTTGTCATTAGAGAAAAATCACTAACGCCAAACTGGTATATCCACTGTAATAATTGTTGAGCTCGAAACGATTTTTCACCTAAATCAATAAAAAATGACTCAAGCTCGGCTTCAGTATAATCAAGTAAATTAACTTTAGTATTTTTGTCGACTTCTACCATTATTTTTACGCATACGTTAAACAAAGATTAACTATTACACTATAGTATATCTATTTCTGACAGCTATTATGGATATATCATCACAGATAGTAAATTTGAGTATTGAATTGTGCTGTTACACTAATTTACTTAATATAACACATTGAAATAACTAATCTTTTTCGTTTATCCATGCTTGCTGGATAGCTTCAAGAATTTTTTCACCACTGTGCTCAGGATCATCATTAAATTCAGGTAATTCCAGAACCCATTGACGTAAATCCGTAAATCGAATTTGTGTCGGATCAACATCTGGATGAGCTTCATCCAAATCAATTGCAATATCGAGAGAATCTATCCATTTTAATGACATAAACTAGCCCTTTAATGATTTTCAGAAACCATATTGATGGTGTATTTTGGAATCTCGACAACAAGATCCTCATTACTAACCACGGTTTGACAACTTAATCGTGAATCCGGTTCCAGTCCCCATGCTTTATCGAGTAAGTCATCTTCCAATTCTTCAATTTCATTTAAAGAGTCTAAACCTTCACGAACATAAACATGGCATGTGGTGCAAGCGCAGGATTTCTCACAAGCATGCTCAATTTCGATTCCAGCAGATAATGCGGCATCACAAATTGTTGTTTTTGATTCAGGATCAATTTCAACTACAGCCCCTTCTGGGCACAATTCCTCGTGTGGTAAAAATATTAACTTGGTCATCGCTATTCCTAAATTTTCACTTAATTATTCTAATTTTAAATCTACTCAAACTCATCTAACTTGTGCCCGGCCAGAGCCTTATTGATATTCTTGTCCATACGACGAGATGCAAAGTCACTGGTAATTTTATCCACTGCTTCGATATTGGTTTTAATCTTTCGAGTATCCGAACTTTGTTTTGCTTGTTGCAGTTCATTTACAGCATCATGAATTGCTTGTAATTCATCTTCTGATAATAATTCAGTTCCGTCTTCTGATAGTGCGGCAGTAACGGCTTCGATAACACGATCCGCTTCGACTTGCTGTTCGCGCAACATTCGCGCACTGACATCATCTTCAGCAAACGCAAGAGAATCTCGTAACATCTGTTCAACTTCTGAATCCATTAGACCATAGGATGGTTTAACTTCTATGGCGCTTTCAACACCGGTTGTTTCTTCTCGAGCAGAGACAGATAACAAACCATCAGCATCTACCTGAAAGGTTACTCTTATACGAGCAGCACCCGCAACCATCGGTGGAATACCTTTTAATGTAAATTTACCTAATGATCGACAATCTGATACCAAGTCACGTTCACCTTGCAACACGTGAATCGACATTGCTGTTTGACTATCTTTAAAAGTGGTAAAATCTTGAGCTCGTGCAGTTGGGATAGCCGTATTTCGTGGAATTACTTTTTCAACTAACTCACCCATTGTTTCCAGACCAAGCGACAATGGCGTTACATCGAGTAACAATAATTCATCATCTGGTTTGTTGCCTACTAATACATCAGCTTGAATTGCAGCACCAATTGCAACAACCTTATCAGGATCGATATCAACCAGTGGTTCAGTTTGAAAAAAATTCTGAACTTTTTGTCGCACTCTCGGTACTCGTGTAGAGCCACCCACCATTACAACTTCATTTATTTCGTCAACACTCTTACCCGCATCACGTAATGCACGACGACAGGGTAATAGTGTTTTGCTGAGTAATGGATCAATTATTGTATTAAATTCATCTCGAGTTAAAATACCTTGCCATTGTAATTGTTCATGCTTCAGTTCAATCTTTACTGACTCTGCAGTAGTTAATTCTTCCTTTGCATCACAAGCTTTAAGCATTAAATAACGTGCAGATGATTGAGACAATGGTTCAATAATATTTAATTCTGATATAAACCAGTTAACGATGGCATGATCTAAGTCATCACCACCTAATGCAGTATCACCTGCTGTTGCTAAAACTTCAAAAACACCTTTATTTAAATGCAGGATTGAAATATCAAACGTACCACCACCAAAATCATAGATAGCAATAACGCCATCTTCTTTCGTGTCCAAACCATAGGCAACCGCGGCTGCTGTTGGTTCATTTAACAAACGCAAAACATTTAAGCCTGCTATTTTACCCGCATCTTTAGTTGCCTGACGTTGCGCATCATCAAAATGCGCGGGCACAGTAATAACCACACCATTCAAATCTCCGCCTAAGGTTTGTTCTGCTCTTGTTTTTAGTGCTTTTAATATTTCTGCAGAAACCTCAATGGCTGTGACATTGGAACTTAGGGTTTTTATTTTGGGGACTGAGGTTTTTTCAGAATCAAAATTATACGGTAAACTACCACCAATTGATTTAATGTCTTCTATATTACGACCAATCAACCGTTTAACCGATGCTATAGTATTACACGGATCAGAAACTAATTGCTGCTTTGCTGCTAAACCAACAACCGGCGCTTTGTCTTTTTGATATCGAACTATTGATGGCAATAAATGTTTATCTTGATCGTCTGCAAGTGTATCGGCCTGTCCACTGCGAACTGTTGCTACTAATGAATTAGTAGTGCCGAGATCAATCCCGACTGCTAATCGGTGTTGATGAGGAGCAGTTGCTTCTCCAGGTTCACTTATTTGTATTAAAGCCATGGTAATACTGTTATTTACTGTTGTAGTTTATATTTTTTATTATAAAGAATTAGCCAGCTCTTCTTCCAGTTCTTCAGCTTCATACTGTAGTTTCATAAAAAATTGCATTTTCTGAATAATATTTTTTGCTTGTAATAAATTAGGCCCTGATTGCTCACGAAACAATCCAGCTAATTTCGCTTGATCATTTTTAATATTACCCCGAATATCAACTAATATTGTGTCTATACGAGCAAGTGGATCGTTACTATCGCGAATTGCTGCCAGTGATTCACGCAATTCCATCTGTTCCATTAAAAATTCAGGATCTTGAATGGTCTCTGTTTCATCATTAAATGATATATTATTAATTTCTAAAAGATATTGAGCACGTTTTAGTGGAGATTTAAGGCAACTGTAAGCCTCGTTTACAAACGTTGCTTTTTGTGCAGAAAGTAATTTTTCACTATCGGACGCATTAGCAAATCGATCTGGATGAACGGCTTTTAATAACTCTCGATAGATTTCAGATAATTTCGTTAAATCGATTTCATAATCGTTACTTAAACCAAATAATTCAAAATAATTTTGAGGTGATTTGGTACTCATGAAAAATCAATTTAATCCAGTTTAAACATTGAAGCTTTCGCCACAACCACACTCATCTTTCACATTTGGATTATTAAATTTAAATCCTTCGTTTAAGCCTTCTTTGCCGTAATCCAGTTCAGTTCCATCAACGTAAACAAAACTTTTAGGATCAACAAATATAGTAACACCATTAGATTCGAAGATTTTATCCGAATCATCCGAATCATCTACAAACTCAAGAACATAGGCCATTCCAGAACAACCTGTTGTTTTCACAGCAAGTCGTAAGCCTTTGCCTTTGCCTCTATTTTGTAAATAATCCTTTATGTGCTGTGCAGCAGTATCAGTTAATGTAATTGCCATTGATGCTACTCGTTAACTATTTTTTTTCTTTATAATTAGAAATAGCTGCTTTAATTGCATCTTCAGCCAAAACAGAACAATGAATTTTAACTGGAGGTAATTCCAATTCTTCAGCAATTTCAGTATTTTTAATCTGACCAGCTTCTTCGAGCGTTTTACCTTTTACCCATTCAGTTAACAATGAACTCGATGCAATAGCTGAACCACAACCATAGGTTTTAAATTTTGCATCTTCTATCACACCATCATCACTGACTTTAATTTGCAATCGCATTACGTCACCACATGCTGGTGCACCAACCATGCCTGTTCCTACACTTGCATCATCCTTATCCATGTTGCCAACATTGCGCGGATTTTCATAATGTTCAATAACTTTTTCACTGTATGCCATGATTACGTACCTCTTTTACACTCATTTACAAACTTAACTTAGAATTATAATTTTTTTTAATGCGCTGCCCATTCGATGGAGCTGATATCAATACCATCTTTATACATTTCCCATAACGGTGATAGATCACGTAGTTTTGAAATATTTTTATGAATTAATTCACTGGTGTAATCTATTTCTTCTTCAGTAGTAAATCGACCGATAGTAAATCGTATCGAACTGTGAGCCAATTCATCATTACGACCCAAGGCACGTAAAACATAGGAAGGTTCCAGACTTGCTGAGGTGCATGCTGATCCTGAAGAAACAGCAAGTTCTTTTAACGCCATGATTAACGATTCACCTTCAACATAATTAAAACTTACGTTTAGATTATGTGGTACACGTTGTTCTTCATCACCATTTAAATATATTTCTTCAATGTCTTTAAAACTGGTGTATAAACGATCCCGTAACATTCGGATACGTTCATTTTCCGTCGCCATTTCTTCTTTGGCAATGCGAAATGCTTCACCCATTCCAACAATTTGATGCGTGGCTAATGTACCAGAACGCATACCGCGTTCGTGGCCACCACCGTGCATTTGAGCTTCTAATCTTACACGCGGTTTACGACGCACATATAATGCACCAATTCCTTTAGGGCCATACACTTTATGGGATGCTAATGACATTAAATCAACATTGAGTTGGTCCATATCGATTGGCGTTTTGCCCGGGCTTTGTGCTGCATCAACATGGAAAACTATTTTACGTTCTCTCGTAATGTCGCCAATTGTTTTAATGTCTTGAATAACGCCAATTTCATTATTGACATGCATGATGGACACTAAAATTGTATCATCACGAATCGCTGCTTTAAATTTTTCAATATCAATTAAACCATTGGGCTCTGGTGCCAAATAAGTAACTTCAAAACCTTCTCGTTCCAGTTGCCGACAAGTATCTAAAACAGCTTTGTGTTCTGTTTTACAGGTTATTATGTGTTTACCTTTTTTTTGATAAAAATGTGCAGCACCTTTGATTGCTAAATTATCAGATTCTGTTGCACCGGATGTCCAAATGATTTCTTTTGGATTTGCATTAATCAGCGCTGCAACCTGGCTACGTGCTTGCTCCACAGCTTGTTCAGCATTCCAGCCAAACTCGTGTGAGCGTGATGCAGGATTGCCAAAATTTCCATCCAATGTAAGATATTCGCACATTAATTTCGCTACGCGCGGATCAACCGGTGTAGTAGCTGAATAATCAAGGTAAATCGGTGTCTTCATTTATAACTCCAAACAAGCAGTGAGCAACTGTTAAATAAACGTAAATTAACTGTGGTAGCAACGTTTTAACGTTGCGATTATAACATGTTAAGTGATATTCAAATATTTAATATTTAAACCATGTCTTCGCGAACTTCTGACATTAAAGAGGCACTTTCAGAATTTTGTACTAATTCAGAGTACTTATCGCCTTTTCGATCAACCAGATGACCAAGACTAATTCCACTTAAAAACTGGAAAATTTGGTCACTTAAATCGGTCCATAAATCATGAGTCAAACATTGAGTGTCGCCATGACAATTGCTTAAACCACCACATTTTGTCGCATCCACTTTTTCATCTACAGCTGATATTACATCGGCAATAGCAATATCGTGTGCCGCACGGCTTAAACGATAGCCTCCACCAGGTCCTCGAGTACTATCAACCAAACCTCTTTTTCGTAATTTGGAAAATAATTGTTCAAGATACGATAGTGAAATTCCCTGTCGTTGTGAAATATCGGATAGCGTAATTGGTCCATCATTAAAATGTAATGCTAAATCAAGCATTGCAGTAACGGCATATCGGCCTTTTGTAGTTAATCTCATGATTCCACCTGCTTAAATAGGAATAAACTTGTGAGAATTCTGGTAGAATTGCCACACAGAATACCAGTATAATATAAGTATTTCAGAATAAACTAAAATAACAAACTTGACTGTTTTAATCAAGTATTTACTTTTAAATCTTAGCAAAGACCAAGTGTTTTAGTCAAGTAATATAATGTTTAAAATAGCCTTCAAGGCTCAAGTAGTCATTGCGATTGATCTTCAGGCTTCTCAGTAGAGTGAATTTCTTCATCTAAATGATTGATTTTACAATGCTTCAGTTTAGAAATTAATTCGTCATCTAATTCTGCACCTAAAATCTTAATGGCCTCACACATGGATTTCATTTGTTTATCCATTGCTTCGATATGATCCAACATTGAATTAAAAGCATGGGCAACGGGATCGGGCATTTCTTTGGTAGTACCATAGGCATCAAAACCAATTTCCTTGGCAAACTGGTTTCGTTTATTTTCCTCTATCGATTTCTTATGGACAATTCTTCCCGGTATGCCCACCACAGTAGCGCCTTCAGGAACTTCTGTAAAAACCACCGCATTCGAACCAATTCTCGCACCCGTGCCAATTAAGATAGGGCCAAGCACTTTAGCACCGGCACCAACCACCACATTATCACCCAGAGTAGGATGTCGTTTACCCTTTTGCCAACTCGTGCCGCCCAGGGTTACACCATGATACAACGTCACATCATTGCCAATTTGAGCGGTTTCACCAATGACAACACCCATGCCATGATCAATAAAAAATCGTCGACCAATAATAGCGCCCGGATGAATCTCAATCCCCGTGAACCACCTTGAAATAGTCGAAATCTGTCTCGCCAACCATTTCAGGTTTGAATTCCACAACCAATGTGCAAATCGATGGATTTTGATGGCGTGTAAACCGGGATAATTGGTTAATACCTCCAGTGTTGTTCGTGCTGCTGGATCACGATCAAATACACATTGAATATCTTCTTTTAATCTTTTAAACATTAGTTAATAACTCGTTAAATCTCTTTTTTATATTTTGACTGAGCGGCACTAAGGATACCACGTAATATATTTAATTCCATTTTATCAACACCGGAACGATTAAATAATCGTCTAATACGACGCATTAACTGCTTAGGATTGTGTGGTTTGAGAAAATTCAATTCTATTAATGCTTCTTCAAAATGTTGATACAAACGTTCCATATCGTCATTTGTGGCTAATGGAAATTCTGCTTCAATTTCTTCAGCAGGAGAATCAAGATACGCTTTCATGTGAATTTCGTAACACAATACCTGTATTGCAGCTGCGATATTCAAGGAACTGTAATCCGCACTTGTTGGGATATTAACGAGATAGTTACAGCGTTCCAATTCCTCATTTGATAACCCGCTACTTTCTCTGCCAAAAACCATTGCAACGTTATTGGTATCCGGTTGACTTACTAACGACCACATTTTATCAGCCATTTCTCGTGGGTTAAGCAATGGCCAGGGAATGTCTCGCAAGCGTGCACTGGCACCAATCACAAATTCACAACCAGTCAGAGCCTCTTCCAGTGTTTCGACAACCACCACATTTTCTAGTATATCGAGTGCATTAACAGCCATCACTCTCGCTTTCACATCAGGAAATGATTTAGGAGCCACTAACCATAATTCAGTTAAATTCATGTTTTTCATTGCCCGAGCCGCAGCACCGATATTGCCCGAGTGACTGGTATTAACCATCACCACACGAAATTTTTTATAGTTATTCAAATTCGATTAAACCTTTAATTAAATCTAGCAAGTAATATAAAATGCTATTTTAACTAAAATAAGGAATTAAAGTTGAAATTAAAATTTAATATAACTGATATCACCCAGATAATAGCGAAACAAAGTGAACCAAATATTAAAGACTGGTAAAATAACGCTATACTGGAGTTTTTCTCCACGCTCTTTGACATTACGATTTACTTTAAACAGGTCTTGTTATGCATCCTTTATTAAACATTGCTATCCGTGCTGCGCGTAACGCAGGTGAAATTATTACTCGATCTGTAGATAGAATAGATAAATTAACTATTGAAAAAAAAGCCGCTAACGACTTTGTTAGCGAAGTCGATAGAAAGGCTGAAGCAGAAATTATAGAAACAATACATAAAGCCTATCCTGAGCATGGAATTATAGCTGAAGAAAGTGGTAACCAGGTCGGAAATGAATTTACCTGGATTATTGATCCACTCGATGGCACCACCAATTTTCTTCATGGCTTCCCGCAATTTGCTGTTTCAATTGCAGTTCAAAATAAAGATCGATTGGAACATGCTGTTGTTTATGATCCCATGCGCGACGAATTATTCACAGCATCCCGAGGTGATGGCGCACAACTCAATAACAAACGAATTCGCGTATCGCCTCATAATCGATTAAACGGTGCATTGCTTGGTACCGGATTTCCCTACTCGGACATGAAATACCTGGAACCCTATATGGGGATGTTAAAAAGCTTTATCCCACTTACAGCAGGTATTCGACGGCCCGGTTCAGCTGCTCTGGATCTGGCATACGTGGCAGCCGGACGTATTGATGCTTTCTGGGAATTAAACTTAAACAGCTGGGATATCGCGGCAGGTGCACTACTCGTTCAGGAAGCCGGTGGACTGGTTGGCGACTTAAGCGGTAATAATAACTATCTGGAATCAGGTAATATCGTATGCGCCAACCCAAAATTATTCAAAGCCATGCTACAGGAAATAAGACCACATTTAACTGACGATCTGATGTAATATCCACCGGCTTCGGAACTGGGATAGACCAATCAAGACACGCAAAAGATCGCCGTCCTTGGCGCGCTCGAGTACCGCGTCCTGCGGCACACGGTCTTAATTGGTCTATCCCAGTTCCAAATCCTCACTCTTTCTCTCTTTTTTGTTTATGCTGAATAGTTAAAATAAGAATTGTTATTAAACAGCAAATTAAAGTCATAACTAATCGTGAAATAGAAAATATTTAACTCAAGAAATAACATTAGCGTCCGAAAATTACAGTAAGCTATTTAATTGCAGTGCAACTAATGACATCTAAACTAACATTTTCAGCATTAACAAATTCCATGTCTCTGGAAATTAAAATGACAAATATAATGTCATTCTATGAAGATATGGCAAGCTGCATTGCATTAAATTCAAAATCAAACAACCTCGAAATTATAGCCATTGACAAAGATTGCGATAAAGAATGTCAGAATAATCCTGCTGTAAAAAATATTGTTAAATTTACCAAACCACTGCAACGAAGTGACGATATAGTTGATTATTTAATTGAACGCGAACGGCTTCAATCTGTTAAATTATCTATAAACGTTTGATTTAAATAACTATTATTTCATATAGAACAATTGACCTGCCCCATAAATCCTGTAGAATCAAACTAGCACTAGTAACACATTATAATTCAATCATACGCTTTAACTTCAATTAACTCGGAGGATGAATGTTACGAAGTTTGTGGATTGTCATCGCTCCACCACTATCTGTCTGCCGTTTTGGTTGTAACAGCTGCTGTGTCGCACCTATTAGCGTATTCTGGGTAGCTGGAATTATTGCTATTGCTTACGGCTTTATTGGTGGTCCTGCCAATTTACCGTCAATGAGTTGGATTACAGGAACTCTCGGTATTGTTTTATGGGCAATTTCGTCAGTATGGGCTGGTATTACTATTTATGCCATTAACCGCGATACTGATGCACCCGAATGCAGCGGTAATTCCACCACAATTTGTCGAATCCTTCCTAAAAATCAACCTGATGAGTCCGATCCCCTGGATGAAGTTGCCAAGTTTAAAGATGTCAGTTAATCACTACCTGTAGTACTTCATTTTTTATTTCAATATTCAGCTTCTATTCAGCTGCCAACGCTTAGAATTAATATTAGAAGATATAAATTTCTGTATTATTTAACAGAGGAGCAGAGATCATGATAACGAATAAAAAATTCATTAGCATAATTACAATTCTTACTATTTTATCAATAAGCAATGTAGTTCAGGCTAAACATGAAGATAGTAAGATCAAAAATAATTTTTTTTATGCAACAGCAAGAGTCATTAATATTGACCCTATTGTTAAAAATGTAGAAGTTTCTACACCAAAACGTGAATGTTGGGAGGAGGAAATTTCCCGTCCGGTTTACACAGAACATCGTAATAATACTGGCGATGTTCTCTTTGGAGGACTCGTTGGTGGCGTTGTCGGAAATCAGTTTGGTCATGGCCGTGGAAAAACAGCAGCAACAGTAGTTGGCTCAATTATTGGTGCCGCTGTAGCGAATGACGTAACTGAAAGTAATCGTCATGTTACTCGTTCAACAAGTGTTGAATATGAACACCGTTGCCGGGTAACACATACCTCTTATACTGAACAAAGAGTTGAAGGTTACTGGGTTACTTATCGTTATAAAGGTGAAATTTTTACTAGCAGACTAGATGAAGAACCCGGTAAACGATTAAAAATAAAAGTTCAGGTAACACCTGAATTTTAACTAACAAAAATAACGGCTCTCTGTTCGCCTTCTCGCTATTATTTTGGAGAAGGCTTTTTTTATTCTATTAATCAGCCATGTGATCATTAAACTGTTCTTGATTTTGCTGCTCTTCACCTTCTTTTTTGACTTCCATCAAGTTTTCACGGGTGATGCCCAATGCAAGCACTGTGGAACCAGCAACAAAAATAGAAGAATAAGTACCAATAAAAACACCAACAATTAATGCCGTTGCAAAAGCATGTATCAATTCCCCACCCAAGAAGAACATGGCAATTAACACCAGTAATGTTGTTATCGATGTCATCATTGTTCTAGATAATGTTTGATTTAATGAAACATTAAATATTTCAACTGAAGAGGCTTTACGAATTTTACGAAAATTTTCACGAATTCGATCAAATACAACAATGGTATCATTCAAAGAATACCCAATAACCGCTAAAACTGCTGCTAATACTGTTAAATCAAAATTGAGTTGCAATACAGAAAAGAAACCAATAGTAATAATAACATCGTGAATCAAGGCAGCGACTGCACCAAAAGCAAATTTATATTCAAATCGAATAAGCACATACAACAAAATACACGCTAAGGCGATTAACATCGCAAGACCACCATCATCCCGAAGCTCATCACCCACTTGAGCCCCAACACACTCTTGTCTACGCATTTTAACTGAAGAGTCACCCGCAGTTAATAGTGCAAGCACTTTGTCGCTAAGAGTGGATGAATCTTTGGTATTATCACCAGAAGTATCATCACTCACTTTTGCTGAACCACAACCGGAATCAGCCGATTTAGCATCAGCAGGAATCCGAACCACAACATCTTTAGTTGATCCAAACAGTTGTACAATGGCATTGCCATAGCCGCCTTCTTTAAGCTCAGAGCGTACTTTAACCAGATCAGCAGATTCTGAATAACTAACTTCAATTAGAGTACCACCAGTAAAGTCTAAACCAAAATTTAACCCTCTTGTTACTATTGACACAATCGAAGTCAGAATTAAAAGGGTAGAAAAAATAATCGCAATTTTTCGCTGCCCCATAAAGTTAAATTCAGTTTGTTTTTTAAATATTTGCATATTTATATTTCCTGTTAATTAATTATTTTAATAATTAATTTGAATATTAAATTGATAATGTCTTAATTCGCTTACCCGATACAAATAAGTTAACAATTGCTCTTGTGCCCATAATGGCGGTAAACATTGAAGTTAAAATACCTATTGATAAAGTAATAGCAAAACCTTTAATTGAACCTGTACCAAAAATAAATAATACAACCGCTGCAATCAACGTTGTTATATTGGCATCGGCAATAGTTGTCATAGCTTTGGCATAGCCGGCATTAATACTGGCTTGAGGCGAATTACCATTTCTAAGTTCTTCACGAATCCGCTCAAAAATCAGAACATTGGCATCAACCGCCATACCAATGGTTAAAACAATACCTGCAATACCCGGCATAGTTAATGTAGCTCCACTTATTGATAGCGCGGCTACAATTAGTACTAAATTTAATGATAACGCTATAGTCGCTACAGCACCAAAACCCTTATACCAAATAACCATAAACACAATAACTAATAACAAACCAATTGCTACCGACATGGTGCCTTGTTTAATATTATCTTTACCCAGACTTGGGCCAATGGTTCGTTCTTCAACAATACTAATCGGAGCTACCAAGGCACCAGCACGTAATAACAAGGCGAGATTCGATGCTTCAGCCTGACTGTCTAAACCGGTAATTTGAAAGTTCTTGCTAAATACGCCCTGAATAGTGGCGATATTAATAACTTCCTCAATTTTGTATTTTTTGATCTTAAATTCTTTGTCAGTACAACTTTCTTTTTCTCGTTCCGTTTTATATTCAATAAAAACAACGGCCATTGGTTTTTTCAGATTCTTTTTAGTGGTTTTCGCCATGCGCTTACCACCTTCACCATCAAGGGTAATGTTAACCGATGGGCTGCCACTGGTTTGATCAAAACCTGCGCCGGCATTAATAATATTCGAACCTCGAATGATTAAGCGTTTCTTAAGTAATACCGGTCTTTTGGTGTTTCGTTCGTAATACAAACGTGTACCAGATGGCACACTGCCAGCAACAGCAGCTGCAACATCACTTTTATCCGATTGCATGTAAAACTCTAATGTCGCTGTAGCACTTAATATTTCTTTAGCACGAGCACTATCTTGAATGCCCGGTAGTTGTACCACAATTCTATCAACACCTTGTTGTGTGATAACCGGTTCAGAAACACCCAATTCATTTACCCGATTACGCAAGGTTGTAATATTTTGAACCAGTGCATTTTTTTTCTTTTCGATCAAAATTTCAGGTTTTATTGCGACCTGTAGTTCAACCGTATCACCCTTGCCTTCGGTAATAACTAAATCACGAAATTGTCGTTTTAATTTTGGTAATGCTTTATCTCTAGTAGTTGCTGTATCAAACAAAATAATAATATGATCCGTTGTTTGACGAACAGACTTATAACGAATATCTTTTTTACGAAGATCAGTCCGAAAATAACTACGAATCTCACTGGCATAATTTGTGTAAGACAGTTTAACAACTTCACCCATTTCCACTTGCATTAAAAAGTGTAAACCACCGCGTAAATCCAAACCAAGATACATCGGTAAAGCATTAAACGATTCTAACCATTTTGGTGCCGCACTTGTTAAATTTAAGGCAACGGTATAATCATTACCCAATTTACAAGCTATAAAATCATTTGCTTTAAGTTGATCTTCCACATTATTAAAACGGGCTAACAATTGGTTATTAACCAAAGAAAATTCTTTAACAGGTATATTGGCACCTTTTAGCATGCCTTCAACTTGTTGCTGAGTACCGATATCTAGTTTAGTATTTTTTGAAGCTGTTATTTGCAGAGCAGGATCAGTGCCGTAAATATTAGGAAGTGCATAAAGACCTCCAATAACTAGCACAAGCGCAATGATTAGATATTTCCACCAAGGATACTGATTTAACATACTAAGATATTCCCATTATCGTCATCCAAACTAACATCCGTTAAATAGTGTCAGTTTTGTTTTTAATTTATTAATTTTAGCTGTACGGCTAATCTTTAAAGGCTGCTTTAATAGTACCTTTTGGTAAAACCGATACAATAGAAGCTTTTTGCATTTTAATAATAATATTATCAGCTAGTTCAACAGAAGCATACGAGTCACTGACTTCAATAACCTTACCTAACATGCCGCCACTGGTCATCACTTCATCACCCTTACCAATTGATTCTACTAATTTACGTGCATCTTTAGAACGTTTTTGCTGTGGACGAATCAGCATAAAATAAAATAATGCGACCATGCCACCCATGAACAACCAAAAATTTAATGGATCCGGTGCTTCTGCAGCGGCTGCGCCAGCTTCGGCAATTGCTTCTGAAATAAAGAAATTCATTAATTTAAACCCTTTTTATATACCGTCGAAAATTTGGGTATTATGCCACAGGAGGCACAGGAAGTTCGCGTTTGTGATAAAAATCCGCAATAAATTCGTCTAATTGATGGCTCGATATGGCATTACGCAGCCCCGACATCAGATTTTGGTAGTAAAACAGGTTGTGGATGGTATTTAATCGAGCACCAAGAATTTCCCGGGTTTTATCAAGATGGCGCAAATACGAACGACTGTAATTCTGACAGGTATAACACTGGCACAAATCATCTACGGGGCCTGTTGCGTCCGTATGCTGACTATTGCGAATGCGTATCACTCCCCGGCTGGTAAATAAGTGTCCATTCCGTGCATTTCGGCTAGGCATCACGCAATCAAACATATCAATACCACGCCGGACGCCCTCAACCAGATTTTCGGGAGTACCTACCCCCATCAAATAGCGCGGTTTATCAATTGGCATTGCCGGTCCCAGAACATCGAGAATACGGTACATATCCTCGACAGGTTCCCCAACAGACAGACCGCCAATGGCATAACCATCAAACCCAATATCTATTAAACCCGATAATGATTGTTGTCGTAAATCGTCAAACATACCACCTTGTAGAATACCAAATAGCGCATTTGGACTATCACCATGGGCATCTTTGCTTCTTTTTGCCCAACGTAGTGATAACTGCATCGATGCCTCAACTTCATCTCGCTCAGCCGGAAATGGCGTACACTCATCAAAGATCATCACAATATCCGAGCCTAGTTCACGTTGCACTTGCATGGATTCTTCCGGCCCCATAAAAACCGGGCTACCGTCTATGGGCGATTTAAAATGAACACCCTGCTCGGTAATTTTTCGTAATTCACCCAGGCTCCACACCTGAAAACCACCCGAGTCGGTTAATATCGGGCCTGACCAATGCATAAACTCGTGTAAGCTACCGTGTTTTTGAATAATATCCGTTCCGGGTCGCAGCATTAGATGAAAGGTATTACCCAATATTATTTGAGCACCCATCGCCGTTAACTCTTCAGGGGTCATGGCTTTTACGGTGCCATAAGTACCGACCGGCATAAATGCCGGGGTATCTACTACTCCGCGTTGAAATTGCAATTGCCCACGGCGGGCATTGTGATCCGTTGTTTGTAATTTAAATTCCATTCCGACCCTTAGAAATATAAGATTCAATAAACATAGCATCACCATAACTAAAAAAACGGTAACGTTGTTTTATCGCATGCTGATAGGCACTTTTAATTATATCAATACCTGCAAATGCCGACACCAACATGAGCAAAGTTGATTCTGATAAATGAAAATTGCTTATCAGGGCATCAACCACATTAAATTGATAACCGGGATAAATAAATATATTAGTATCCCCGCTGAATGGTTTTAACTCACCCGACATTGCCGCTGTTTCAAGGCAGCGCACACTGGTGGTGCCAACTGCAATAACCCGACCACCATTATTTTTTGTTTCTTTAATTTTATTACAAGTTTCTTGTGTTACTTCGAGCCATTCCAAATGCATCTCATGGTCTTCAAGCTTGTCTACTCTGACAGGTTGATAGGTTCCAGCACCAACGTGTAAGGTAACATAGCAAGATTCAATTCCTTTATCTGATAAAGATGATAATAATTCATTGGTAAAATGCAGCCCGGCAGTAGGTGCTGCAACTGCACCGGCAACATCTGCATAAACGGTTTGATAACGTTGCAAATCGGTTTCGTCATCACTGCGTGAAATATAAGGTGGTAATGGCATATGACCGCAATTTGATAATAAAGTCATTACATCAAATACATCTTGTTCAGCCGTGCAGTGAACACTTAAAACAAAAAATTGCCCCTCTCTTGCCGTAACTTCAAGTCTATAGTGATCCTCAATGATTATTATAGTGCCAATCGCAGCTGATTTATTCACGCGCATTTGCGCAATGAATGTTGAGTTATTCACGATTCGTTCAACGACAATTTCAACCTTACCGCCGGTTTCTTTAAAGCCAAATAACCGAGCAGGAATCACTCGGGTATTATTCAATACCAGCAAATCGCCTTCGTTTAATAAATTGTGTAAATCACTGAATGAACGATCGTTAAATAAAATATCATTATTTTCCGCATCGACACCAAGACACAACATCCGGCTCGCATCACGTTCTGCACAGGGAAATTGAGCGATAAGCTCTTCAGGTAAATCAAACTGGAAATCGGTGCGTAATAACATGGCAGAATTTTAACAGAATTCATTATTCCCGACATAACTCAAATGAATCTTATTGGTATTGTTGCTCTAGTATATTGTCATGGCATTACTTATAATAGCGTCCTGAACTATCAATCGTGATAATCATGACAATAATGGCGGCGTGGTGAAATTGGTAGACACGCTGGATTCAAAATCCAGTTGGGGCAACTCAGTGCCGGTTCGAGTCCGGCCGCCGCTACCAATAAAAACAATATCTTAGGGGTGTATTAAAATACGAATCTCTATAGGTACTCCATAGGTTACAACGTAAAAAGAACATTTTAACCACAGAAAATCATTTCTTACTACTATTACAGCTTTAAATCATATTGAATTTAATTAAGGCTATTATTATAGAGCCAATAGGACATTGGCTCAGAAACAAGGAACGTTCAATCTAGTTATCTTCTAAATGATAATCATAAGCAGTTTGAAAGATACCAGTAATGAAATAATTAATTATCAATAGCAGAAATCAAGTGGAATAGCTGTTTTAATTCAGGCATGTTTTCAAGTTTAATACGCTCTGACTCTGGATATTTAAGATACTTTAACTCAATTTCAAAATTATGATACCTTGTACCAAACAATTCTAAATCACCATAATAGATAGGATTGTCACTATCGAACTTAGCATTGAATTTTTTTAACGTCTCACGATAAATCCCTCGATTAACTAAAAACGTGCCAAATTTTTCACCTTCACACTTACCTAGTTCAATATAATAAAATCGACCGATAGCAATCTGCAATTGTAATTGAGTTAATTTTATGTTCTTAAAAATTGCTCGATCTATTCTATTTTTTTTTGATTTGTTTTCACAGTACCTTATTTGTTTTTCATAATCAGCTAGTGCATTTTTATAGTTTGCGGTTGCCATTTCAACAATTGCCGATTCTTCTGACTCTGCTGCACAACCAACTTCAGAAAATATTAAACATATAAAGAGAAGTATAAATTTATAATTTACAACCATCTTCTATCCCCTCCCAAAATGATCTATTTATGCTTGGAACTCGGAACAGTACTTGCAATCTAGCGATCTGCTGTAGCTCCCTTTTTTGTATGCTTGCGACACCTTCTAATGCTTGCCCTAACGCCTGAAAATCAGTTGTTTTAATATTGGTGTGAACTGCTTTGAGATTTTTACCATTTAAAATGGTCATTAATGTTCCACCAACCATAGAAACCTTAAGATACTTAAAAAGCTTTAATTTTGTATGAATCTCGTTTAAAGCCCTTCTACTTTCTTGATCAAATTCTATTCGATTTATATCAACACACGCCATTATGAAAATTCCTTTTTCTCACTTTGATATTAGAGTTATAAACTAAAATAGTCGGTTATCTTATTACTAGAATTGCTTCGGTCCCTGATAGTCATACTTAACATTCCGTGTGTGCTTAATGTAATAATGTATCAAAAAAATGTAATATTTACAGCATAAATTAAGATATTTTATTGGTATAAGTATAAAGAAAATGCGGTTCAGGATTCTCAACCTTATTATCATAATGTTCCAGACTATAGCTTACACAAAAATTATATGTTCATAGAATGCAATCAAACTGTCGAGGGTTCTGAGTAACAGTACTTTATAAATAAAGGTATTTAAGAGGTTATTTCCGAAAAATACCTTATGTGGTTACTATTTTGTCGGTTCCACTCCAAAGATTAGAAACAACCGT
>CAYOHQ010000011.1:0-23588 GCA_964403805.1 uncultured Thioalkalispiraceae bacterium
TCTTGGGTTAGTTTATCCCATTTCGGTGTCCAGATTCATTAGACCACATCATATCAGGATGAAATATCATGTATAGACTAGTTCTTTTTATATTACTTAACCTTCTATTAATATCACGGGTCTTCGCCGCAAATGCGTATGTCGGTGCAGCTATTGGTCAAACTGAAACAGCAGTCGACGGTTACGATAACCCACTGGGTTATAAAATTTTTGTGGGAGCTCAGCTCACCGCATTTGCCGGATTTGAATTAGCCTATATTGATATGGATAAAGCAACAAACGGCGCAGTAAGACGAAGCACTAATGGTGTGGAACTAACGGGTGTGGGTATTTTTCCATTTGGTAATGGTGGTGAAATTTTCTTAAAGTTGGGTATTTTTACTCGTAAAACACAAATAACACTTAATGGCAATAATGCCGGAAACGTCGATGGGACTGATTTAACCTATGGACTAGGCGTTAATTTTCCGATGAGTGCATCATCGTTATTACGAATGGAATATCAAGAGTTTCGAGATGATAATAATTTTGATTTAACTTACAGCTTTTTATCTCTTGGCTTAATGCTAAAGTTTAATTAATTTAAGAATTATTAGCTTATTTTAAATTTCGATTAAGTCCGAATACAATTAATATCAGACCACCTAAACTATTAATTAAAAACAACACAGAACTTACGCCATGAAGTTGTCCGAACTTTCTTTGCACCTCTCCTACTAATCCTGCTGCTCTCATATCGGCCATCATTGGTTGTAATACAAATTGCCCAAGCAGAATAATAATTAACATTGCAAGCAATACCCAACTTTGCCAATGTGCTTTTGAAAAACAGTTTTTGCCAAATTGCACGAATTGCCCTGCTAGTAATGCGACAGAACAAAATATTCCAATAAAACTCATAATGGAAAACAATCTACCGGCTATGGTGCCGGCTAAAACACGATCATCAAGCACAGAAAATAAAGTAGGAGCAACGATATAACCAACAGCCCACATGCCGCCAATCCAGATTGTTAATAAAATACGCTCACTGATGTTATACATTTGATCAACTATTAAATTAAATTAAATTAACCGAAACTATTTCCAGCTCTTTATCGCCACCGGGAGTTTTAATATCAACCACATCACCCTCTTCTTTACCAATTAAAGCTCGGGCAATAGGAGAATTAATATTTATTTTACCAATTTTAATATCGGCTTCATCCTCACCAACTAAATGGTAGGTCATTTCAGAATCATCAGCCAAATCAATAAGCTCAACAGTGGCACCAAAAATAACTTTTCCGGTAGCGGTCATAGTGCTGACATCAATAATCTGAGCATTACCTAACTTGCCTTCAATTTCCTGAATACGACCTTCTGCAAAACTCTGTTGCTCTCGGGCAGCATGGTATTCTGCATTTTCTTTTAAATCACCATGTTCTCTTGCGGTTGCAATGGCTTTAATTATTTGTGGGCGCTTGACTTGTTTCAGTTCAGTTAATTCTTCCTGCAACTTTTCAGCACCTTGTTTTGTAATCGGTACTTTATTCATATCGTAAGCTCCTGATGTAAGTCTTGTAATCGATTTACAGATCCAGCCAAGATAACTGTTTCATCGGATTGATGTTTTTTATATTCTGCATTCTGATATTCTATCGCAACACAAAAGGCATCACCACCGGCCAGCGTAGTCGTATACGTAACTTTGTATTGCAAGGCTTTACTTCGAATCGTCGATGAGTCAGCTATCGCTTGACGACCTTCAGTGGTATTAATAATAAAGTTTATTTCATTGTTTTTAATCATGTCAACAATATGGGGGCGGCCTTCCATTACTTTGTTCACAATTTTGCATTCCAGTCCAGCTGCCGTAATTAAACGAGCGGTGCCTTTGGTTGCCACTAATTCAAAATTAAAGTTTAATAATTTTTTCGCTATTGAGACAATACCTTTTTTGTCTGTATCACGCACACTAAGAAAAACTCGCCCACTTTCGGGTATTTTTTCACCTGCTGCATAAAGTGATTTCGCAAACGCTTCGCCAAAGGTAGCGCCAACGCCCATTACTTCACCAGTGGATTTCATTTCAGGGCCTAAAATAGAATCAATTCCTGGAAACTTATTAAACGGAAAAACCGATTCTTTCACTGAAAAATAACTCGGGATAATTTCTTTGGTAATACCTTGTTCTTTTAAGGATTGGCCCGCCATGCAACGTGCGGCAATTCTTGCCCAAGGCAAACCAGTAGCTTTAGAAACAAACGGCACGGTTCGTGATGCGCGTGGATTAACCTCAAGGATGTAAACAGTGTCTTTTTGAATTGCAAACTGGGTATTCATTAAACCTATCACTTTTAATGCTTTGGCCATAGCCGTTACTTGCTCACGTAATTTATCCTGAATTTTTTTTGATAAACTATAAGGCGGTAATGAACAGGCAGAATCACCTGAATGGACTCCGGCTTGTTCAATGTGTTGCATGATGCCGGCGATTATAACCTCTGAGCCATCACAGACTGCATCAACATCAACTTCAATGGCTTCGTCTAGAAACCGATCCAGCAAAACCGGTGAATCATTTGAAACTTTAACAGCCGTTTTCATGTAATGATTAAGTTCATCATCATTATAAACAATTTCCATTGCACGGCCACCCAGCACATAGGAAGGTCGAACCACAATCGGATATCCAATTTCTTTTGCTTGTTCAACGGCTTCTAGCGGATCGGTTGCTAATCTATTTGGCGGTTGTAATAATTTTAAGTCGTGTAACATTTCCTGAAAACGTTTTCGATCTTCTGCCATGTCAATTGAATCCGGCGATGTACCAATAATTGGAACACCGGCAGCTTCTAAATCACGCGCCAGTTTTAATGGAGTTTGA
The DNA here is from genome assembly GCA_964403805.1 of uncultured Thioalkalispiraceae bacterium. Taxonomy (GTDB): domain Bacteria; phylum Pseudomonadota; class Gammaproteobacteria; order UBA6429; family Thiohalophilaceae; genus CAYQUC01. Next base: position 2,870 of record CAYOHQ010000011.1, read on the forward strand.
CCACCGTATTGAACAATCACCCCTTTTGGGTTTTCAATATGAACAATCTCTAACACATCTTCGAGTGTTAGTGACTCGAAATACAATCTATCTGAAGTGTCATAATCGGTAGACACTGTTTCCGGATTACAATTCACCATAATGGTTTCATAACCATCGGTTCGGGACACTTGTGCTGCATGAACACAACAGTAATCAAACTCAATACCTTGCCCGATTCGATTTGGGCCACCACCCAACACCATTATTTTATCTTTTTTGGTCGGTAACGCCTCACATTGTTGCTCGTACGTGGAATACATATAAGCCGTATTAGAAGCAAATTCAGCAGCACAAGTGTCAACGCGTTTATAGACCGGATGAATACCCAGACCATGACGATGCTTGCGTACATCAAACTCTGTCATACCCAACAATGTTGCTAAACGTCGATCAGAAAATCCTTTTTGTTTTAAACGATATAATGTGTCTTTTTCAAGATCAGTAATTTTCTTTCCGCGAATAGCCTGTTCTTCAAGAACCAGATCTTCAAGATTAGCCATGAACCAGGGATCAATTTTAGTGATATTAAATATTTCATCAAAACTCATGCCGGCACGAAATGCATCGGCGACTTGCCATAAACGTTCGGGAGTTGGTACACCTAAGGCTCGGCGTAAATTATTTTTAACATCAACCGGATCGACATCAATTTCGACTAATTCGTCCAGACCATCCATTCCAGTTTCAAGACCACGAATGGCTTTTTGTAATGACTCTTGAAAAGTCCGGCCAATCGCCATCACTTCACCGACTGACTTCATTTGAGTCGTTAGTGTGTTATCCGCTTGTGGAAATTTTTCAAAGGTAAATCTCGGAATTTTTGTGACAACATAATCGATACTGGGTTCAAATGATGCCGGCGTTATACCACCTGTAATATCGTTACTTAATTCATCAAGCGTATAACCAATTGCCAGTTTCGCAGCGATTTTTGCGATAGGGAAACCGGTTGCTTTAGACGCTAAAGCCGATGAACGTGATACCCGCGGATTCATTTCAATAATGATCATTCGCCCATTTTCAGGATCGATAGCAAATTGAACATTAGAACCACCGGTTTCAACACCGATTTCACGCAATACTTTCAAAGAAGCATCACGCATTATTTGGTATTCTTTATCTGTTAAGGTTTGTGCTGGTGCGACTGTGATTGAATCACCGGTATGCACACCCATTGGATCTAAATTTTCAATGGAGCAAATAATAATGCAGTTATCTTTGGTATCCCGCACCACTTCCATTTCATATTCTTTCCAACCGGCAATGGATTCTTCAACCAATAATTCATTGGTAGGTGATAAGTCTAAGCCACGCTCACAAATTTCGATGAACTCTTCCTGATTATAAGCAATACCACCACCACTGCCACCCATGGTAAAGGAAGGCCTAATAATGGTTGGATAGCCGATTTGAGCTTGCACTTGTAATGCTTCTTCCATGCTGTGTGCAATGGCCGAGGTTGGCATATCCAATCCAATTTTTTGCATTGCCTTACGAAACTTGTCGCGATCTTCAGCTTTATCTATCGCTTCACGTTTTGCACCAATCATTTCAACATTGTGCTTTTCAAGAACACCTTCGCGTTCCAAATCAAGTGCGCAGTTTAAGGCTGTTTGACCACCCATGGTGGGTAACAAAACATCCGGTTTTTCTTTTTCGATTATTCGCGCAACTTCCTGCCAGCGAATGGGTTCAATATACGTTGCATCGGCCATTTCCGGATCAGTCATGATGGTTGCCGGATTGGAATTTACTAAAATAACGCGATAGCCTTCTTCACGTAAAGCCTTACAGGCTTGTGCACCAGAATAATCAAACTCACATGCCTGACCAATGACAATAGGTCCTGCTCCGATAATTAATACACTGTTTATGTCTTCGCGTTTTGGCATAGTAAAATTTACGATTCTTTATATTTTTTTATGTTATTTATAAACTGATCAAATAACGGTGATATATCATGTGGCCCCGGACTGGCTTCAGGGTGCCCTTGAAAACTAAACGCTGGCTTATCAGTTCGTTCGATTCCCTGAATGGATTTATCAAACAAGGAACGATGGGTCACTGTCATATTTTCCGGTAATGAATCAGCCGCCACTGCAAAACCATGGTTTTGACTGGTAATAGCAACCATTGATGTTTTTAAATCTTGCACCGGATGATTGGCACCGTGATGACCAAATTTCATTTTTTCGGTTTTAGCGCCACTGGCCAGTGATAGTAATTGATGGCCAAGGCATATTCCGAATACCGGAATATCGGTTTCTAAAATTTCTTTAATCGCTTTGATAGCATAGCTGCACGGTTCAGGATCACCGGGACCATTGGACAAGAAAATACCATCGGGATTCATGGCCAGCACGTCTTTCGCGGGTGTTGTTGCAGGCACAACCGTTAAATCACAACTGCGCTCGGCGAGTAAACGTAAAATATTGTGTTTAACGCCGAAATCGTAAGCGACAACTTTATATTGCGGGTTTTTATCGGCAACTTCCGGATAACCGTTGTTGAGATCCCAACAACCAGCACGCCATTGATACGTTGATTTGGTTGTTACTTCTTTCGCTAAATCCATGCCCTTTAAGCCAGGGAAAGCCTGAGCCTCTGTTATTGCATCAGCTTCATTGATGTTATCACCGGCAACAATACAACCGTTTTGAGCACCTTTTTCGCGCAGTAAACGAGTTAACTGTCGGGTATCGATATTGGCAATGGCGACAACCTTGTTAGCAATTAAATATTGACCCAGAGTTTGCTCTGCCCGCCAACTACTGGCAACCAATGGTAAATCACGAATAATCAAACCATTGGCAAAAACTTGTGTTGATTCTGCATCTTCAGAATTAACACCAACATTACCAATATGCGGGTAGGTCAATGTCACGAGTTGTTGAGCATAAGAAGGATCAGTGAGGATTTCCTGATAGCCACTCATCGCGGTATTAAAAACCACTTCGCCGATTGTTTGTCCATCAATACCAATTGCTTGACCATGAAAAATGGTACCGTCCGCTAGAGCAAGCAAGGCTGGTTTTGACATTTAAACTCCGCTGTAAGTAACTAAATATTAAAGATATATGTACAAAAACGGGAGACCAGCTGTAGGCATCTCCCGTTTTTAAAATTCTGTTGTTGCTAATTGTGGCCCATTTTGTGGACGCGACAATTGTAACGAAACTATCTGATTTTTGCTAGCTGTTTAAGCCGAGAACATCCTGCATATCAAATAAACCGGATTTGTGCTGTGCTAACCACACTGCAGCTCGAATTGCACCATTGGCAAATGTCATACGGCTGGAGGCTTTATGGCTTATCTCAATTCGTTCGCCAACATCGGCAAACATCACTGTATGCTCTCCAACGATATCCCCTGCACGAATCGTTTCAAAACCGATTGTTTTTCTGTCGCGCTCACCAGTTTGACCTTGTCGGCCATAGACTGCGCATTCATTCAAGTCGCGACCCAGTGTGTCGGCAATAACCTCTCCCATGCGTAGTGCAGTGCCGGAAGGTGCATCAACTTTATGGCGATGATGTGCTTCAATAATTTCAATATCAACATCATCACCTAATACTTTAGCAGTCATCTCCAGTAATTTTAAACTCAGGTTCACACCAACACTCATATTAGGTGCGAATACAATAGCGATGTCTTTTGATGCATCGGATATAATTTGTTTTTGTTGATCGGTAAAACCAGTGGTGCCAATGATAATTTGCTTACCTGCTTGTCGACAAATCTCAATATTTTTCATCGTGACATCAGGATGGGTAAAATCAATTAAGGTATCAAAATCGGAAATGACAGTAGAAACATCATCGACAATTTTAGAATTAAGCACACCAAGACCGGCTTGTTCACCTGCATCTGATCCAATAAGCGAACTACCGGCTCGATCAATTGCAGCGCCAAGTTCTGTTTGCCCTGAATTATTGCACGCCTCAAGTAAAGCGCGCCCCATTCGACCTGCTGCGCCAGTAATACCTAATTTAATCATTTTCTTCAGCTATCCGATGAATTATTATTCTATTTATGACTTCATATCTTCAAAAAACTTTTTAACACCATCTAACCACGATGATTCTTGAGGACTATGGCTAACACTGTCATTTTTAAGCGAGTCGTCCAGTTGCGTCAATAATTCTTTTTGTTCTTTGGTTAGATTAACTGGCGTTTCAATTGTTACGCGACACATCAAATCACCGATAGCACTACTACGAACTGATTTAATACCTTTATTGCGTAACCGGAATAATTTATCAGTTTGTGTTTCTGCTGGTATTTTTAATTTAACCCGACCATTAAGAGTCGGCACTTCGATCTCGCCACCAAGAGATGCTTTTGTAATGCTGATTGGAACATCACAATACAAATCACTACTATCACGTTTAAATATAGGATGAGGTCTAATGTGCATTTGCACAAATAAATCACCTGCGGGTCCACCATTTTCACCGCTTTCACCTTCACCGGTTAAGCGAATACGATCACCGGTATCCACACCGGCAGGAACTTTGACAGATAATGTTTTTTCTTTCTTGTTCTGTCCTGTGCCACCACAGGTGCCACACGGATCTTTAATCATTTTACCTTTCCCATGACAACGAGGGCAGGTTTGCTGTAATGAGAAAAAGCCTTGTTGCATTCTCACCTGGCCTTGACCACCACAGGTTGTACAAGTAACTGGCTGAGTCCCTTTTTTAGCACCACTACCACTGCAAGTTGAACACGCCACTTTGGTTGGAATTTTAATTTTTACTTCTGAGCCTTTAGCCGCATTTTCAAGCGATAAATCCAGATTGTATTGTAAATCGGCACCACGGTACATTTGACTACCGCCACCACCGCCACCGCGACCACCACCAAAAATGTCTCCAAACACATCACCAAAAACATCACTAAAGTTTCCAGCACCTGCACCACCAAAACCACCGGCTCCTGCAGAACCATCAACACCGGCATGACCAAATTGATCATAAGCAGCTCGTTTTTGAGCATCACTCAAAATATCATAAGCTTCTTTAGTTTCTTTAAATTTTTCTTCAGAGGCAGCAGGATCATCCTGATTACGATCCGGGTGTAATTTCATAGCAGCGCGTTTAAATGCTTTTTTAATTTCAGCATCCGTTGCTGTTTTTGAAACGTTTAATACTTCGTAATAATCGCGTTTTGACATGGTTTACAACTTTTCTATTTTATAAAACTTAATAATTATATACAGCAACAGGCGCATCAATGTTATTGATGCGCCTGTTGCATTTTTAATAAATACTAGAAATTATTTTCTAAATTTATTTTTTGTCGTCATTTACTTCTTCGAACTCGGCATCAACAACATCATCGGCTCCTGAAGCTTGTTCGCCACCGGCTGCTTCTGCACCTGGAGGAGCTGTTCCAGCTTCACCGCCTTCAGCCGCTTTTTCTGCATACAAACGTTCAGCCATTTTACCGGATGCTTCACCTAAAGTTTTAGTTTTTGCTTCAATCGTATCTTTATCATCACCTTTAAGCGCTTCTTCTAGCTCAGTAATTGCAGCTTCAATACTGGTTTTTTCTTCAGCTTCGAGTTTATCACCTAATTCATCCATTGATTTTTTGGTGTTGTGAATTAAAGAATCACCCTGGTTTCGAACATCGACCATTTCATGGAATTTTTTATCTTCTTCAGCATGCGCTTCAGCATCTTTCACCATTTTTTCAACTTCATCGTCCGATAATCCACTCGATGCTTTAATGATAATCGATTGTTCTTTACCAGTTGCTTTATCTTTGGCAGTAACATTCAAAATACCATTGGCATCAATATCAAAGTGCACTTCAATTTGTGGTGTACCCCGTGGTGCTGGTGGAATATCACTTAAATCAAAACGACCTAATGATTTATTGCCATCGGCACGTTCGCGTTCACCTTGCAACACATGCACTGTTACTGCAGATTGGTTATCATCGGCAGTTGAGAACACCTGATTTGCTTTAGTAGGAATAGTGGTGTTTTTGTCAATCAACTTAGTCATAACACCGCCCATTGTCTCGATACCCAATGACAGTGGTGTTACGTCTAATAACAATACATCTTTAACATCTCCACCTAACACGCCACCTTGAACGGATGCACCTAATGCAACGGCTTCGTCTGGATTAACGTCTTTACGGGGTTCTTTACCAAAGAAATCCTGTACCGCTTGTTGTACTTTAGGCATACGGGTTTGACCGCCAACAATAATAATATCATTGATTTCTGACGCGCTTAAACCAGCATCTTTTAATGCGACCTTACAAGGCTCGATAGTACGAGCAATCAAATCATCAACCAATGATTCCAGTTTTGCACGGGTCACTTTGACATTTAAATGTTTAGGGCCAGACGCATCGGCAGTGATGTAGGGCAAATTCACATCAGTTTGTTCTGCAGATGACAATTCAATCTTGGCTTTTTCTGCGGCTTCTTTTAAACGTTGCATCGCAAGCGGATCACCTTTTAAATCAATGCCCTGATCTTTTTTCATTTCTTCAGCAAGATAATCAATCAAACGCATATCGAAATCTTCACCACCTAAGAAAGTATCACCATTGGTTGATAACACTTCAATTTGATGCTCACCATCAATATCGGCAATTTCAATAATTGAGACATCAAAAGTACCACCACCTAAATCGTAAACAGCAACAGTGGCGTCGCCTTCTTTTTTATCCATACCAAATGCTAATGCTGCAGCAGTTGGTTCATTAATTATTCGTTTAACTTCCAGACCCGCAATTTTACCGGCATCTTTAGTTGCCTGACGTTGTGAATCGTTAAAATAGGCAGGCACTGTAATAACGGCTTCAGTAACTGCTTCACCAAGATAATCTTCTGCAGTCTTTTTCATTTTCATTAAAACACGGGCCGATATTTCAGGTGGTGCCATTTTTTTACCATTAGCATCAACCCAGGCATCGCCATTATCAGCTTTAACAATTTTGTAAGGCACCATGTCGATATCTTTTTGCACTTCTTTATCAGTGAATTTACGACCGATTAATCGTTTCACAGCAAACAAGGTGTTTTCAGGATTAGTAACTGCCTGGCGTTTGGCAGATTGACCAACCAATACTTCATCGCCAGTAAATGCAATAATGGATGGCGTCGTTCGATCACCTTCACTATTTTCAATTACCTTTGGAGCACCATTTTCCATCACAGCGACACATGAGTTTGTGGTTCCAAGGTCAATTCCGATTATCTTACCCATTTCATTATCTCCAATTCTTTAAATTTTATTTATGCTATTAATTTCTATACTGATTATAAGATGGGGAATATCCCCTCATTTTCAAGCTTTTTCGTCAATCTTTTTACCTGGCTCGGTGCCCTGCTCCGCACTGGCGGCTTTCGATACCGATACCATTGCAGGTCGAACCAGCCGATCATTCAAGGTGTAACCTTTTTGCATTACCATTAATACGGTATTTGGCTCAACATCAGTTGATTCCTGCATCACCATCGCCTGATGAAACTCAGGATTAAATGGTTCATTTAGCGGGTTAATCGCTTCTATATCAAATTTATTAAACACATCCTGAAACATCTTCAATGTCATTTCTGTGCCTTCTCGCAGCTTTTCCAGTTGCTCATGATCATCTTTACCAACAGCAGTCAAGCCTAATTCCAGGCTGTCAATAACAGGAATAAGTTCATTTACGAATTTTTCAACCGCAAATTTATGGGCATTTTCAATATCCAGTCTTGAACGACGACGCAGGTTTTCCATTTCCGCTTTTGTTCTAAGCATTTGGTCCCAGTTGTCTTCCGCTTTTTTATTGGCCGCATCAAGCAAGGCTTGTAAATCACCCTGTTCATCACTTGATTCCACATCAGTTTCTGCAGTAATTTCTGTGTCTTCATCCTGCTTATTTTCGGTTTCTATATCCAAAACATCTTCAGCAGCTTCTTCTGTAACCTCAGTCGTATTTGTTTCTTTTTCCTGACTCATAATCTCTCGCTATTAATTAATCTTTAACCTTAAAATTCTAATGCTACTATATAGCCTGTTACTCAGAACTCAAGGCGTTACTCAATAATTTTGCCGTGATATCAACTAACGGGATAACACGATCGTAAGCCATACGGGTAGGCCCGATTACACCGAGCACCCCCACAATTTCATCGGCAACACGGTATGGCGCAGTTACCACCGAACACTCATCTAAAGCCTGATGTCCGGACTCCTTACCAATAAAAATTTGCATCGATTCAGCATAAATTGACTGATCCAGCAGGCTTAAAATATCCCGTTTTGTATTGAATGCATCAAATAACTGTTTCAATGAATTAACACTCGACATCTCAGCATAATTCATCAAATTATTTTGTCCTGCCAAGACATAATCATCGGCATCATCTTCACTCACAAACACCTGTGATGCCATGCTCACTGCCGAGGTCATCATTTCATTCATATCCAGTTGAGTTTGTTGTAGATCATTAAATAACTCAACACGAATTTCATACAACTCTTTACCAGCAAATTTCTCATTTAAAAAATTAGTCGCAAATTGTAATTCTGAACGCGAATAATTTCTATCGGTATTAATAACCCGGTTTTGTACTTCAGTATTACTGCAAACAATTACCACCAATACCCGATTATCCGATAATGGAATAAACTCCATTTGCTTAAAACTAATGTGTTCCCGGCGTGGCACCATCACGACACCGGCCATATTGCTAATACCCGACAATAAAGTTGAAGCACTCTCAACCAGATGCCCTGAATTATCTTCAGTTGATAATTCACACCGAATTTGTTCCATTGCCTCAGCGTCTAGTGGTTTTACGGTCAGTAATGAGTCAACAAACATCCGGTAACCGGAAGCGGTCGGTACTCGACCTGCCGATTTATGAGGCGAGGTTAAAAAACCGTGATCCTCTAAATCAGCCATGACATTGCGAATCGTCGCCGGACTCAAATTTAACTTTGAGTCACTTGCCAGCTTTTGTGAGCCCACAGGTTGACCGTCACTGATATAACGCTCCACCAGTGTTTTCATCAATAATTGTGTTCGTTCTGAAAGTACTGCTTTTGGTGACACGGCAACCATACATCTCAATATCGTAATCTGACTATTTTAGCACTCTAACTGCTTGAGTGCTAACCAGATTAGATAAAAATTGATGATTCTCTATCAACCTGTCCTGTGCTAAGTTTGATACCACATTCATCAGTCTGAAGGAGCAAGTCGGCAATATGGCCTATGCATTTAATAATATCGCATTAATCGGGAAATACCGTGATTCTGACGTCGATGAAACCTTAATGGCGTTGAGTATTTTTCTGGATGAATTGGGCTGTGACCACGTATTTGATGAAAGTAGCGCCGATATATCGAATAAACCCCATCTCAAAACTGCCACACGGGCAGAAATTGGTGCCCACTGTGATTTAGCGATAATAGTCGGTGGCGATGGTTCCTTATTACACACCGCAAGAAGCCTGGCGCGATATGAAGTGCCATTATTGGGAATTAACCGGGGTCGGCTAGGCTTTTTAGTCGATATTTCACCCAATGAAATGCTGCTCTGGTTACGAAATATACTTAATGGCAAATATCAGGAAGAACAACGAATTTTACTGCGCGCGGTCACCCACCATGGTGATTCTCAAACCAGCGAAAGTTATGCTTTTAATGATGTCGTCATCCATAAATGGCAAATGGCCAGAATGATAGAAACCGAGACCTATATCGATGGTCGGCTAGTCTCGAATCTACGATCCGATGGCCTTATCATCGCGACACCGACCGGTTCTTCGGCTTATGCCATGTCCAGCGGTGGCCCATTATTATTTCCAACATTAAAAGCCATGGAGATTGTACCTATTTGTCCTCATACTATGAGCTTTCGACCCTTAGTAATTGATGGTGATAGCACGATTGAAGTTCGAGTGGCCGAAGTTAGCCAGGGACATGCTCAGGTAACTTGCGATGGGCAAATTAATCTCGGGTTATTGGCCGGCGACACGGTTGAAATTACCCGAACTGAATACATGGTTCGATTAATTCATCCTTATGGCTACGATTATTTTGAATTATTGCGTGCCAAACTAAATTGGGGTTGATATTTAGCCAAATTCAAATATTATCCAGATAGCCAATTAAAATTAGAATTTATGCTCAATCACATTCACATTAAAAACTTCGCCATTGTCGAAGCACTGGAACTGGATTTTGAATCCGGTCTTAGTGTCTTAACGGGAGAAACCGGTGCCGGTAAATCCATTTTACTGGATGCTCTTGGTTTGGCATTAGGTGATCGTGCTGACGCAGGAATAATACGAATAGGATGTGACCGCGCTGAAATCAGCGTCATCTTCAATATCGAACAGAGTCCTGTTGCTAAAGCGTGGTTAATCGAACATGAACTGGACGATGAAAACGAATGCATTATTCGCCGAACAATCAACCGAGACAAACCATCGAAAGCCTATATCAATGGCCACCCTTCTCCGATTCAATCGTTAAAACAACTCGGAGAAATGTTAGTTGATTTACACGGCCAGCATGAACACCAATCGTTATTACGTAAAGATATTCAACGGCAAATAGTCGATGGCTTTGCCGGCAATAAAAAACTATTAAGCAATTTAAAACAAGCTTACCAACAATGGCATGCGCTTAAAAAAGAATATGAAACACTCAGCCAGCAAACACTGGATCGAAATGCACGATTGGAACTACTGCGATTTCAGGTTACTGAATTACAACAGCTCGACCTGCAAGAAAACGAACTAGATGAATTAGATAGCGAGCATCGACGCCTTGCTAATAGTAGCCAACTTTTGCAAAGTAGCGATAAAATAGTAGCGATACTCGAAGGCGATGAACAAATGTCTGCCAGCTCACAGTTGCATCACAGTATTGCAGAGCTAACAGCGTTAACCGAACTCGACAGTAATCTGGAACCAACACTGGAATTACTCAATAGTGCTTCATTACAAGTTAAAGAAACAATTACAGAGTTACGCCAATATCAGGAAACCACTGAACTTGACCCGCGCCGCCTTGACTGGATCGAACAACGTCTGGCCGATGTTCACGCATTATCGCGCAAGCATCATATAGCGACCAAAGAGCTGATAACACTGTTACCTCAGCTTACAAAAGAATTAAACAATCTGGAACAATCCGATGTTCGCCTCGGCAGTTTAGAACAAGACGTACAAAAATCGTCTGAAAATTACTTAAGTTATGCCACTAAATTAACCAAAGCACGAAACAGTGCAGCATCTAAATTATCAAAACAAGTCACCGAACGCATGCAGGAACTCGGCATGGCCGGTGGTCAATTCCTTATAGAATTACAAACCGATACTGAACAAAACTTCTCAGCCAATGGCATGGAGAAAATAGAATTCCAGGTAACCGCAAACCCCGGACAACCCTTAAAATCATTAAGTAAAGTTGCATCGGGCGGTGAGTTATCACGAATCAGTTTAGCCATTCAGGTTATTGCGGTAGAAGACGATTTAGTTCCGACATTAATTTTTGATGAAGTTGATGTTGGCATTGGCGGTAGTGTTGCAGAAATCGTAGGACGACAACTTCGACAACTCGCCCAACACCGACAAGTTATCTGTGTTACGCATTTGCCGCAAGTTGCTGCACTCGGTCATCATCATTTACAAGTTAGCAAACAAACCGAAGACAATGCGACTAGCAGTCAAATCCAGTCATTGAATGATTCACAACGAGTTGATGAAATTGCCCGTATGCTCGGTGGCATTGATATTACTGAGCAAACTTTATCGCATGCTAAAGAGATGATCGAAAATGCAGAAGCTCAAGAGCTTGAAACGGTTTAATTTTTTTGCAGTAAAATTTTAGTTCTGGCAACTATCACAAAGCCCATAAATATATAACGAATGATCAGTCATCGCGAAGCCTTTGTCTTTCGCAATAGCACGCTGACGCTCTTCGATAGTTTCATCATAAAACTCTTCGACCTTGCCGCATTTTACGCAGACAATATGATCATGATGTTTGCCCTGCTCCAGTTCAAACACAGAATGTCCACTATCAAAATGGTGTCGCTTAACCAAATCAGCTGATTCAAATTGCGTTAAAACACGATAAACCGTTGCCAGACCAATATCTTCGTCGGTTTCCAGTAATGCTTTATAAACATCTTCAGCGCTCATGTGGCGCATCGGGTTTGACTCTAAAATCTCCAGGATTTTTAAGCGCGGCAGCGTTGCTTTTAAACCCACCTTTTTTAAATCACTACTTTCCATTTCGCCACCCGATCATTTGTTTCTACTGGATAATGCACATATTTAGCACATAGGGTATCATTCGGTTTTCAATCATTATACGCGGTTTGGTTATTTAAATGCGAATTCTTCTCATTTGTATTACAAGTATATATTTTATGGTTATTACACTCTCAGGTTGTACTACCTATAAAATTGATGTGCAACAAGGCAATGTACTGGATCAAGAAGCCGTGGATAAACTCAAAATCGGCATGACGAAACAACAGGTTCAATTTGTACTCGGTAGTGCAATTATTAAAGATCCTTTTCGTTCAAACAGATGGGATTATGTTCACACCTTTCTCCCGGGAAACAGCAATATTACCTATCGTCGCACAATCACTGTTTTTTTTGAGAAAAACAAATTAGCCAGAATTAATGATACAGGGAATACACCAATGCCAATGCCAGATATAAAAAGATCGACTAGCAGCAGTAATAACGGCTCAAGTGGTGGCGGCGGTGGACATCAACATTAACTAATCAGCTTGTTGCTCTGACTTCACTTTTTCTTTTTTGGCCGCACGTTTACGACGCGATTCTTTTGGGTCAACCAGTAATGGGCGGTAAATTTCAATTCGGTCATTTTCCAATAAAGTACTATCCAGTTTTTTCATTTTCCCAAATACACCCACTTTATTGATGTTTAAATCAATCTCAGGATATTGCTCAAGCACACCGGATAAATGAATCGCTTCTTCAATAGTTGTGTCGGGTGAAATTTTTTCCGATAAAATGACTTGCTTATCCAATAATGCATAAGCAACTTCAATTTTAATGTAATGCGACTGATCGTTTTCTGAATCAAGCATAAACTTTGTCTGCACGTTCAGTGAAAGAATCTACCATTGATGAGGCAATTTTCCCGAATAATTTACCGAAGGTCATGCCGACAATTTTACTGGTGAATTCAAATTCAAGATGAAGTGAAATTTTACAACCTTGTGGCTCCGATGTATCGCCAAGGGCTTCAAATGACCAAGTACCAATTAGATACTTAAAAGGTCCTTCGAGTAATTCCATTTGAATAGTTGTAAATGATGATAATTTATTGCGAGTTGAAAACGATTTTTTAAAACCACTGTGATTAATATCAATACGCGCTTCAACGCTATTCTCTTCGCGTTGCAACTCTTCTGAACTAGAACACCACGGCAAGTAGGCCGGATATTCATTAATATTATCCACCAACTGAAACATTTGTTCCGGACTATGGATTACTAATGCGCTTTTATTGATAACTGTCATAACGTGCTTACAATTCTGGCCTTAACCTAAAATTCCTATTGCATGTAAAAAAACAACCCCAACCGTAATCGGCGCAATCATGACAAGCACACGCCAAACTTTATAGGCGATACTATCCCCCATATCAAGCTCATCTCGAGTAGCTTCTCGCGACATAACATAAATAGCAAAAATGGATACAAATATACCGCCCAGGGGCAGCATTATATTTGAAGTAAGGCCGTCGATTAAATCAAAAATATTTTTCTTCCCAAGACTGCCAAACTGATCGATAAATTCCAATGGATGAAAATCACTTAAACTATTAAATGAAAACACTGTTAGTAATCCTAAAAACCAACACGCTATTCCGATATAACTTGCGGCATAACGCCGTTTTAAATTTTTATTTTCAACTAGCCAGGCAACCGCAGGTTCGATTAAGGAAATAGCGGATGTCCATGCGGCAAATGCCAATAGTAAAAAAAACATTGCTCCAAAAAAGCTGCCTCCTGGCATTTGACCAAATGCAATGGGTAAGGTTTTAAATATTAAACCCGAGCCTTCATTCGGTTCCATGTTATACGCAAACACAATTGGGAAAATAGCCAGACCAGCCAAAACTGCAACCAGAGTATCTGCAAATGCAATTCCTAAAGAGGCTTTAAAAATTGATGCATCATGAGGTAAATACGATCCATAAACCATAATCGCCCCCATCCCTAAGCTAAGCGAGAAAAATGCCTGTCCCATTGCCGCTAAAATAATACTGCCGGGTCTGGCACTAAGGGTATCCATATCAAAGGTAAATAAATAATCGATGGCATGTGCAAATTCACCGGTTGTTGTTGAATAGCCGACTAAAATTAACAACATAATAAACAAAGAAGGCATCATAAATTTAACCGCGACTTCAAGACCGGCTTTAACACCACGAGCAACGACAATAATTGCCAACAACATAAAAACACTATGCCAGGCTATCAAGGTGCCGGGACTGCTAACTAAATTAGTAAAAATCGTATTAACGCCATCAGCCGTGGCATTTTCAAAACTATTGCTCGCGGTATACAACACATAAGATATCGTCCAGCCGCCAATCACACTGTAATAGGATAAAATCAGAAATCCGGCGATAACACCAAACCAGCCCAACAATCGCCAATGTGGATTATCTCCTGCTTCAATAGCCAGAGTTTCCATAGTATTAATTGGGCTTTGACGACCACGACGTCCGATCATAATTTCAGCCATTAATACCGGAATGCCAATGACGGCAACACAAGCAAGGTAAATAAAGACGAAAGCACCACCGCCATTCTCGGCAGTTAAATAGGGAAACCGCCAAATATTACCTAAACCAACGGCCGAACCGGTTGCTGCTAAAATAAATGTCCATCGAGAAGACCATTCCCCATGAATAGATTGACGAATTCGTGGCATATTTGAACCTTTTGTTTATTATTCTTATTATATTCTATGTATGCTATTTTGCGTAAAATTGCTTAACAGCTCAAGTGTTTGTAACGCAAAACCAAAAAATAAGATAAATCGAGAAAAATGAATAACTTGAGTTGTTTTAATACCCTATAATGGCGAAATGGCAGCAAAAAAGAAAAAATCCGGTAAACCCGATAACACCATCATCCTAAACAAGAAATCACGCCACGAATTTAATCTCGGCGATCGATTTGAAGCCGGTTTAGTGCTTGAAGGTTGGGAAGTTAAAAGCTTACGTGCGAAAAAGATACAAATCCGCGATAGCTATGTGCTGCTTAAAAACTCTGAAGCCTGGTTAATCGGTTCAGTAATCACACCGTTATCAACGGCATCAACGCACATACAGCCTGATCCACAGCGAACCCGTAAATTATTATTACACCGAACCGAATTATCCAAATTAATCGGCATGGTCGAACGTAAAGGTTTTACTCTGATTCCAACAGCCATGTATTGGAGTCGAGGACGCGCCAAACTGGAAATTGCATTAGCCAAGGGTAAGCAATTGCACGACAAACGTGCCGATGCCAAAGATCGCGACTGGCAACGGGATAAAGCCAGAATATTAAAAGGCAGCCATTAAGCTTAATTTCAATAATTTAAAGCAAAACCTAGGAACTTTCCGCATTTCAACGTATCCTATAAGTACATGGGGGGCGACCTGGCTTCGACGTGGATAGCGAAACCCAATGTGCATGCCGAGGTGCAGTGTCCCTCGTAAATCACTCTGCAAACTTTTAGTTGCAAACGACGACAACTACGCACTAGCAGCTTAATAACCTGTGTAGAGCCCTCAGCCTAATGTGTGCTTATACGCTTAGATAACTGAGGTCATCCCATATAAGATCGCGATGAAATATGTCCGGGATGGATTCGCTAAAACCTTACGGAATCGCTAATTGTTTTCCCTGCCCGTCGGGTAGCAGTTAGTTAAATTAATTGGCGCGGATAAGCATGTAGAGCAGAAGGCAGAGAGTTTGCGGACGCGGGTTCGATTCCCGCCGCCTCCACCAATAATAACAAAAGGTTCTGATTTTTAAATCCGAACCTTTTTTATTGACCAAATTTCTGATTAGCTGGAATCTAAACCGCGTCACGCGGGTGGCCGACACGATGTCGGTCTGTCGCGAACGGACAGGGAAGTCCGTGAATGAGCGACACGTATTCCCGCCGCCTCCACCAAATCAATGGGTTACGGCAACTAGCCGTAACCCACTCAATCCAACAAATATCTATCTAATTTCAATAAGTTAGTCTAACAGTCGAAATTCTTAGTCTTTTCGGCATATGTCTGGGTGGGTCTATATTGACTAATGAGTCCAGTTTTTCTAACGCGGCACGTACATAACGATTACGTGCTGTATCAACGGTTAACTCCTCAAAACGGTAAAAAAACTTGACCACTACAAGATATTACTAAATTAGTTAGTAACATCTATTATTCCCTGCCTCAAAGATTTAAGAAGAGTTAAGTTTTCTTCAAACAATTTATCTGAACCATCCCTAGACATATCTTCCACTAGTAAATACTTATCATTTTCAATAGTCTGTTCATCAAGGATCTGATTCAAGGCTGTTATAGTTCTTTCTTCCAGTGAATTGACAAGATCTCTTCCTAGTAACCTTGCTCCTGTTCGAACATAATCAAAATCATCATCAACTAAATCTGGATGTTCTTCAAATAATCTTTCATTATTTCCAATATCAAGATAATTACGAATAATAAAAATCAAATCAATTGCATCTTTGGTATTAGCTGGAGCTCTATCTTTCCAAGCAATTAATTTTAATGCTACCAATGACGTTGGTGATACAACTAAAATATCTAATTCTGGTTTCGCTTTTAGTCTTACCAACATTGCATCGTTAAATGCATCATCGAAACCAAGAACATTCATTTGTATATCATGATCGGGAGGCCAGCTGATTGAACTATCCTTTTCATTTATTTCACCAAACGGAACTATATCGATAGGGATCAGATTATTATATTCCAACGTATGCGCTATTCTGGTTTCAGTAAACTGTCCATTATCAATCAACCCTTTTTTCAGTTCTTCAAATTCATCCCAATTAGAAATTTGAATTGCTAAATCTATATCTTTAGTTGCAAGAGGAGCTTTAATTCCAAAACCATGCTGAAAAACCAAATTACGGGCTGTAGCACCAACAACAAAAAAACTTTATGTTTTTTTCTTCAGTTACAGATACTATCAGTTCATACATAGCAACTGTTTCAGGATCAATTTTCTCTGAGATATCCAGCAATTTCTTTCTCATATATCATTTCTGCGGTTTCAATATTTCTGGGATCACCCGTTGCAAGGAGATCTGCATACACTAAAACTGGATGTACGATTTTGTTATTTAACCAATCGCATTCAACATTCCAGAAAGTTTTTAATAGCTCAATTTCTCCCATCGGATCTTTACGCATTCTAAAATCTAATTGTAATTTTTGTGGCTTGCCTCTTACATATACTGTTTTTATCTCAGGGTTTAAATAATGAGTGAGAACTTCTGCCGCAACCTCACCGCCCATATATGCTTCAAAATTTTGGAACCTGGTATTTTTCCACCAAACTGGTTCATTGGTAGTGAATTTTCCTATAAGTAATTTAGGTCTCAACTGATCTGGATAGGCTTCTACCCAACGTTCAAACAATTTCTTGATTCCCTTAAGCCTTCTCTTTTTCTTACCCATTTCTACCAGATGTCCCAATTCTTTTAAATCGGTAATTACCCAGCCCACAGTACCAAGAGCTACATCTGCTGCATGTGCAATATCACGGTATGGTGCATTCACTAGTTCATGGTTACATAGAAACGCAAAGATAACTTTTAACCCAGTTGGTTGGAATGCTCTCCGCTTTTGTGTTCGGCCTATCAATTGTTCTGGCCTATTCCCTTTCACATATACAAGCACTGGAGCTTCGTTGATGTATGCATTTCCTACCGTATCGATAAACCAGATATCCAATTCCTTTAGACGATCTGCCATAACGGGATTAATATAATCTGCAATCAGCAAGCCCTTTTCCGGGTACTGTTTAAACTGTTGGGCTATTATTCCAATAATTGCCTTCGTTGGATGAACCTTCACTTCTATTCGTAGAGGTATTTTAAGCCCATCAATTCGTAAATAACCAAAATCATCCGCACCTTGAACTGGCTCGAATTGTTCGATATCCACTCTCAAGCCCGTGTCTTTTTGTAATAATGTACACGCCTTTTCAAGAAGCTTTTGTTCCCTTTTAAGGGTATGTAAATTGTCTTGATACATAATATGTATTTTATTTGCCTACGTTCATTATATTAGACTGTTCATTAATAATGTACAAGCTAAAATAATGAACAAATAGTATTCCTGAGTATTCTGATTAACTTGACATAGGAGCGTCAACAGCCTGATGGAACGGTTTTTAGAAGTTTAAAATCAGAGTGGGTTCCACGATCAGGTTACCATTCAATTACTGAGGCTAAGGTAATATTATTAACTACATCATTGGCTATTACAGTCAGGTAAGACCTCATACGTTTAATGTTCGCTTAACACCAAATGCTTCAGAGAAAAAGTATTGGGCTGAATACAATTCTGTGGCCAAATAAACTTAACCACTTCACATCAATATGTCACAACATAAATAACCGATCCTAATATAGAGATAAATAAAATCACTATCATCGCAATCCAATTATCTGAATATCGCTTAATAACTGTTGGGTTATTATGTATAACAAAAAATGGTGCGATAAGAAAATCAAAATTTAGTGAAATTGATGTCATTCTTTAATTCTAATTTTTAGCTATCCCAATGTTCTTAGGGATTGATAATGCCTTTAATTTGCTGTGCTGCTATATCAAAACTATACATGGTACCAAATTTTTCATTTTTTCTGCTACAATCAAATTTTGATTTTTCTAATATTAAAATATCTGC
The DNA here is from genome assembly GCA_964403805.1 of uncultured Thioalkalispiraceae bacterium. Taxonomy (GTDB): domain Bacteria; phylum Pseudomonadota; class Gammaproteobacteria; order UBA6429; family Thiohalophilaceae; genus CAYQUC01. Next base: position 21,871 of record CAYOHQ010000011.1, read on the forward strand.
AAAATCAACATCCTTTTTCCTGGAACCAACTTTAATCGGGCTTGTTTCTCTATAGTCGTATAAGGTTTTCCAGATGCTCTGGTTATCTTCAAATACAATATTAGGTTCTTTAAAAAGTTGCTCAACAATAAAAATTAAATCATTTTTATTTAAGTTGTACTTCTTCCCTTTTAAAGTCCAAATAGTTTCAATCAGCACAACATCGGTAATTAATATTTTTCTCTTGCCTTCTATCAGTTTTACCGCTAATCCTGCTTGTTTTTTATCGTCCTGCAATAAATAACGAAGTAAAACATTTGTATCGATTGAGATCACACTGCACCTTTACGTCGATTATTTACCGCATCTTGCAATGATTCATCATCACAGTATTTCTTATTATTTTTTACGTGTTTCAAAATACCCTTAGCTGAACCTTTAAGTTTTTTTACTATGGTTATTTGACCATTATAAATGAATGTTTCGATTTCATCCCCGGGTTCAATGTGAGCCTTGATACATTGTTCGATAGGGATTGTTATCTGTCTTTTTGCACTAACTTTTGGCATTTCACACCTCTTTACTTATCTGTTATAGTAAAGATAGCGTAATCTTTACATTACATCAATAGTAAAGATACTTAATTATCACTTTTATTTCAATATTTTAAGCCTGAATTTTATCCATAAATAAACTCTGTTGGTATGCTTAGTACTAGAAAATGCTGGTTCCGCATAATAGGTAGCACTAACAAATACAGACACCCAGAATTATTAGTGCTACATCGAGAATACTGACTATAGTGCTGTTTGGTATTTTATGTGCTGTTGCTTTAAGTTCAGGTCGCAGTCACTAGTAAATTACTACATCTAGCCACAAGTCAATTTACCAGTCGAATTCCTTATCAAATTAGTCTATTACTAATCTATAATTTGTAATCTATATGGCACACAATAATTAAGACTTTAATTGCAATCATAATTATAAGGTTATTGGTGAAATAACATTAAATTCAATGATTCATTCTGAAAACAAAAATTCGCTTTCTTTCTTGTTGTTTTTAAGTAGTTACTATTTTATCCACTGGCTTATAAAGTGAAATCAAATTTGATTGCTCCCAACAGTGAGGAAAGCGATAATGAATTATAAAAAAAATTGTTATTTTCTGTTAATCATTATTCAGCTGGTTTTAATTCAAAGTAGCTTCGCCAATCCTTCTAATACAAAACAACACCCATTGGTGGTCAGTGGCGTCATTATCAATAGTGATAACGCGAGTTTGATTGAGCGTTTTAGTGAGTACTTATCGTCACAATCAGGGTATCCCTTAAAAGTCGTATATGTTAACAAATACAGTGAGTTATCACGTATGTTACGCGATAAACCAGATGCAATCGGGTGGACTTGCGGCGCTCCGTATGTCCAGGACCAAAAAGCTGATGGACAACAATTAATTGCCGTACCGTTGTTTAACAAAAAACCTAGCTATTTTAGTGTGATCGTAACCCAGAGTAACCGAAATGAAAAAGCGCTGACTGACTTTAATGGCGGAGTCTTCGCCTATTCTGACCCAAGATCTAACTCAGGATTTTTATCACCTAAATATGCTCTTTATAAACAAGGGATTAATATTAATAAACATTTTCGCTTACTACTCAATGCCGGTAATCATGAAGGAAGTATTAAAGCTATGTTAAATGGGCTTGCCGATGTAGCAGCCATTGATGAATATGTGTGGG
>CAYOHQ010000012.1:0-23051 GCA_964403805.1 uncultured Thioalkalispiraceae bacterium
AAAAATACCAAAACCAGATTTTAAAAATACAAAAAAAATAAATTCTCAAATTATTTTTTCAAATAGTATGTTGAAGCAAAGCATTATTGATGTTGCAAAAAGTTATGGATTTTCGGTTACTAATATGGGTGACTTCATATCCGGAAATACAATTGAGGAAGCAAAAAAACTAGGACAATGGTTAGTTAAACAAACTAAGGGGGTTTATGTATGGGGGGCTGAAACACACATGAGTTTACCCAGAAATCCAGGTCGAGGTGGAAGAAATCAGAGCTTTGCACTAGAGCTGGCTACTCAAATACAAACTTATTCTAATATTATAGTGTTGCTTGCTGGAACAGATGGAAATGATGGCAACACCAATGACGCTGGAGCGATAATTGATGGTGAAACAATTAAACGCGGTGAATTTAAAAAAAAATCGGTAGAACAATGCCTAAATGAAGCCAATGCGGGTGAATTTCTCTCAGCATCGAATGATATCTTAACTCTCGGTGTAACCGGTACAAATGTAATGGATATTATTATTGCAATGATTTGGGATTAAATATAAATAGATTTTTAAATTTGGTACACTATTACAATGGAAAATTACAAAATATCAGAAAAATATGAATGTATTTGATGCAGCATTTCGGTGTTTAATTGAAAGTGAGATCGAAAACAAGTGCGTTTTGACTAAAAAATTACATCAGGACATTAAAAATAAAGAATGCAGCTATGGTGAAAGTGCTGAACCTGAAAAACTGGAAAAACCAGGATATCCTGATAATGTTCAGCTTGTTATGCCTCAAGAATTAACTCAACGCTCGGTACACAGCCCCGAGGGGCATGCATCCTTGATCCACTCAATTTGTCATATTGAATTTAATGCGATAAATTTGGCGTTAGATGCCGTATATCGATTTCGTGATATGCCAGAAGATTATTATGAAGATTGGTCAAAGGTTGCAGCTGAAGAAGCTTATCATTTCACCTTATTAGAATCTCACTTAAAATCATTGGGACATCAATATGGTGATTTTAAAGCACATAATGGTTTGTGGCGTATGGCACTTGAGACTTCTCACGATCCCCTTGTTAGAATGGCTTTGGTTCCACGGGTTTTGGAAGCCAGAGGGCTTGATGTAACACCGGCAATTATTAAAAAATTACACTATATAAAAGATAATGACGCGATTGATATTTTAGATATCATATTTAATGATGAGATAGGGCATGTTGCGATTGGTACCAAATGGTTTTATTATTTGTGTGAACAGCGTAAAGTTGATAAACATAAGACATTTATTGAGCTAATGAATATCCATGTGAAAGGTAAAATTCGCGGCCCCTATCATACTGATGCCAGATTAAAAGCAGGATTTTCAGAAGCTGAATTAGAATATTTACAGAGTTTATAGAAAAGAGAGTTAAATAAATTATTATGAATAATAAAAATAGTTCTTTAATTAAGTACATATTTGTAGTTTTGTTAGGTTTAGCAATATCTAGCTGTGATAATAAAAATAAAACTGAAGATAAACCAGTAACTCAAGTTCAAAATAATAACTTGAATAAAATTACTAAAATAGATTTTGTCGAACAGGAAAAAGGAATAGAACCGTATAAAGTTCGTTTAGTTGTATCTTATGAATTTTTACGATTTGATGACGGTGAGTCGTCTAATGGCTATATATTATATAACCGGAAAAATAAAATCATTTACAATGTTAACGATGAAGAAGAAACAATTATGGAGATTCACCCCAAAAGAAAATCGGTTGTTTCTCCAATTAAACTCAATAATAGAGATAAGAAAATTGCTGAATTGACCGATGCTCCCAAAGTCAACAATACAATCCCAATAAAATACGAATTTAAAACAAATAGTGTTGTGTGTTTTGGGATTGTGTCAGTGAAAGGCTTGTTACCAATGGCAACTAAAGCACTAAGAGAATTTCAACAAGCGCTTGCTGATGACAGCACATATACTTTAGAGAGTATACCTGCCGACATGCAAGATGCCTGCGCCTTGTCTATGAATACGTTTACCTCTACCCGGCATTTAAAGTACGGATTCCCAATTCAATTTTGGAGCCCAAAAGGCTATTCTCGAGCGTTAATAGGTTTTGATGAAGATTTTAAAAGCAGTGAGAAACTTTTTGTATTACCAGAAAAATATAAAAGTTACACAGTTGATGATCTACGTTCGGGAACTATGGGTTAGAAAGTTAATTAGGAATTATCTTTTCAACTTTAAAATCATTTTCTGAATAGATTAAAACAAAGCCACTGTCATACCAGTCATTTAATACGATTCTTTTAGCGGGTAAGTTGTTTACTTCGAGTTCATGAATCTTCGGTCGATGAGTGTGACCGTGGATCATGTTTTGTATTTTGTGTTCCTTGAATGCACTCAATACGGCATCTGAATTAACATCCATAATTTCTTCAGATTTTGAGTTTGTTTCTGATTTGCTGGTGTCACGTAATTGTTTTGCAATAGCAATTCTTTGTTCTGGGGTTTTACTTAAGAAGTCGTTTTGAAAAGCGGGGTTACGCACCATTGTTCTAAATTCCTGATACTTTATATCATCAGTACATAATGTATCACCGTGCATTAGTAATGTGCTGGTGCCATATAAATCGATGATTGTTGGATCATCAATTAGTGTTGCGCCGCTAGCGGATTCAAATTGTGGTCCGAATAAAAAATCACGATTACCTCGCATTATATAAACTGGAATATTTTTCTCTGTGAGCTTTCGTATTTCGGAAATTGAATCGTGATACTCAGGTAAAACCAGATCATCCCCTAGCCAGACTTCAAATAAATCACCAAGAATATATACGGCTTCTGATTGTGGCGCGATGTCATTTAATAAGTAATGAAAGGCCTGAGTAATATCAGGCCTTTCAGCGCTAAGATGTAGATCTGAAATAAATAAAATTGACATAATTAATGTAAATAGACTTAATCAGTTACTTCAACACTTTCAATAACAACATCGGTTACGGGAACATCCTGATGCATACCTTGATTACCGGTTTCAACAGCTCTAATAGCATCAACAACGTCCATACCATCAACCACTTTAGCAAAAACACAATAACCCCAACCATCCGGAGTAGATGAACGATAATTTAAAAAATCATTGTCTTTGATATTGATGAAAAATTGTGATGATGCCGAGTCTGGATCAGGTGTTCTTGCCATTGCTAAAGTGCCAATAGTATTTTTTAAACCATTATCAGCTTCATTCTTAATACTGGCACGTGTTTGTTTTTCTTTTAAGCCAGGTTCCATACCGCCACCTTGTACCATAAAACCATCAATAACACGGTGAAAAATTGTACCATTATAAAAACCATCTTTAGCATACTGCATAAAGTTGTCAGTGGTAATAGGTGCTTTGTCGGTAAATAATTCAACAGTGATAGCACCGTGGTTGGTATTTAATTTAATCATATTAACCTCGATTGTACTTATTTAATAATAACTTTTGTTATGGTTAGTGGGCTAACTGGTACGTCTTTAGGAAAAGGAGCTACTGCGCCAGTCTTTACAGCTCGAATTTTATTAACAACATCCATTCCTTCAGTTACTTTGCCAAATACAGCGTATCCCCAACCACGAGGTGTCGGTGAGCTGTGATTCAGAAATGCATTATTTTTCACATTAATAAAAAACTGGGCTGTTGCAGAATCGGGCTTATAGGTTCGAGCCATTGCAATCGTGCCGACTTCATTTTTTAAGCCGTTATTGGCTTCGTTCTTGATAGGCTCACGGGTTTCCTGCTTCTCAAACTTACCAGAAGCTGAAATCTTAAAACCACCGCCTTGTATCATGAAATCTTCGATAACCCGGTGAAATACCGTGCCATTATAAAAACCGTCTTTTGCATATTTTACAAAGTTTTCAACTGATTTTGGTGCTTTGGCAGCATTTAGCTCAAGTGTTATGTTACCCATGTTAGTTTCAATTATAGCTATAATTGGTTTCGCTGTGTCAGCGTAACTGATAGCTGATAAGCTGAAAAATACTGATAATACAATTAGTTTTATATTTTTTTTCATAATGGCTCTCTATTTTAGTCCTTTTTAGAAGCTGAATAATATCAAGATTAATGCTGAAGGTGTAATATAGATGATTTACTCGAAATTTTGTATAGTAAAGTGATATTTTGTACACTGTGTACATTACTATTCATAGCTGGAAAAACTGAAGATAAGCTAATGCTGCAAATTTACAATACACTTAGTCGTAAAAAAGAACAATTCAGACCGATAGATAAAGATAATATTCGTTTATATGTTTGTGGTATGACAATTTATGATTTATGCCATATCGGTCATGCGCGAATGCTACTGGTATTTGATGTGGTATATCGTTATTTGTGCCTGAGCTATGGTAAAGAGCAGGTGACCTATATCCGTAATATTACGGATATCGATGATAAAATTATCAAACGTGCAAATGAAAATGATGAATCAATCGATAATCTAACGGAACGGTTTACTGAAGCCATGCATCAAGATCTTGCTGCCTTGGGGATTCTACCCCCCGATGACGAACCTCGGGCAACACGTTATATGGCTGAAATCATTTCGATGATTCAAACACTGGTTGATAAAAAAATGGCCTATCAAGGCTCAAATGGCGACGTCTATTATGACGTCAGTGCATTTCCCTCGTATGGCAAATTGTCAGGTAAAATTTTAGAGGATCTGCGTGCCGGAGAGCGTGTAGAAGTTGCCGAAGCAAAAGATGATCCACTGGATTTTGTGCTGTGGAAAATGGCTAAAACCAATGAACCTTATTGGGAGTCACCCTGGGGCAATGGTCGTCCAGGCTGGCATATTGAATGTTCTGCAATGTCAACTTGCTGCCTTGGCAATCATTTTGACATACACGGTGGCGGCATGGATTTACAATTTCCACATCACGAAAATGAGATTGCGCAATCCGAAGCAGCAACGGGGGAGCAGCTTGCTAATTTCTGGATGCATAATGGCTTTGTTCGTGTCGACAATGAGAAAATGTCGAAATCATTAAATAATTTTTTTACTATTCGTGATGTACTGAAGCAATACGATGCTGAAGTTATTCGCTATTTTATTTTAACCAGTCATTACCGCAGCCCGTTAAATTATTCTGATCAGCATCTGGATTCAGCACGTTCTGCTCTAACAACATTGTATACCTCACTAAGGGGCGTTAAATTAACTGAACAGCAATGTGACGAACATTATTTATTGCGCTTTAAAGAAATAATGGATGACGATTTTAATACTTCAGAAGCTTTGTCTTTATTGCATGAAATCGCAAAATTATTGAATATTGCAACACAGAAGAAAACAGACGAAATAAATTCGTTGGCATCAACACTATGCTATTTAGCTAGTTTATTGGGATTGTTGACTCAGGATGCAGAAGTATTTTTAAAAGGTAAAGCAAAATCTGGAGCCACAGATGATTTTTCTGATAATGAAATCGAGCAACTGATAAATGATCGCATTAAAGCTAAAGACAATAAAAACTGGTCTGAAGCCGATAAAATTCGAGATAATTTGCAGGAGCAGGGGGTTATACTTGAAGATAGCGCCAGCGGTACCATCTGGCGTCGTGAATGACTTAAATTAGAAATTCAAAATATTGGAACTTTTAATGAATTAAATGCTCTACATTAACAGGGACTAACATTAATGGAATAACAACAATTAATTAATATTATAATTATTAAGCGAGTTATAAACATGAATCTTACAAGTATTAAACGTCCACTAAATAATTTTGCTACATTGCTAGTTTTGTTTTTTATTACACCACAAGTTTTTGCTGCAAAAATGACTGAAGACAATGTGCATGTACGGAAGTGGAATCAGTTTGCAGTCGATCTTCACGAGCTTCACAAGAAAAATATAGCAAATAAAAAAATCACGGTTAAATCCAAAAAAGGTGGCTATGCCACAAAAAAAGAATTCTATTTGGAAAAAGAACATTACGATGAACAAGGTAAACTATTGAGTCGAATTGCCTGGGAACTGGACAAACCAGATAATATTCACGTGATTGAAATTTTTATTTATAACAACGACGGTAAAATTATTCGTGATTACTCTGCAGCCTTTCTCCCTGATTATCGTAACGCACCTGTGCAAACACTAATAAGTCTGCATCAATATAATGATGGCTTGCATGCATTTCGTAGTTTTGATGCAACTGGAGATCGAATACTGGAACGCTGCGAAGGTAAATATAAATCTAAAGAAATTTCGTTTATGTTAGATGAGGATGAGTTGTATGAATTAATGGGCGATGAAAATGGTTTTATGTATTCTAATGAATACAAGTTGTGTTTTGATAATTTACAGGAAGAAGCAGGAAAGTATCTAAACCCACAATAATGAATTATTAAATTTTATTCAGGCATTGATTTTTCAGCAATGTCTACAGTGTTTTGCAATAAAGTAGCTACTGTCATTGGTCCTACACCACCTGGAACCGGTGTAATCCAGCCGGCACGCTGTTTGGCCTTAGCAAAGTCAACATCACCAACCAATGATCCATTTTCCTGACGATTAATACCAACATCGATAACAATGGCACCGGGTTTAATCCAGTCTGCTGGAAACAGGTTTGGTTTGCCGACACAAACAACCAGAATTTCCGCTGACTCGATGTGTTGTTGCAGGTTTGTAGTAAATCGATGGGTTACCGTAACAGTACAGGCTGCCAATAATAATTCCAGCATCATCGGCCGACCTACATTATTTGATGCCCCAACAACGACTGCATTTTTACCTGCGAGTTTTTCACCGGTTGATTCCAGTAAGGTCATAATGCCACGTGGAGTGCAAGGGCGCCTGGTTGGCGCTCTTACTACCAGTCGACCAATATTGTATGGATGAAAACCATCAACATCTTTATTTGGGTTGATGGATTCAATTACGATATCACTGTCGATTTGGGGTGGTAAGGGTAATTGCACCAAAATCCCGTGAACACTGTCATCATTATTGAGTTTTTCTATTAGTGTTAACAATTGTTGTTGAGTTGTGTTTTCCGCCAGGTCATGCGAAACAGAATTAATCCCAACTTCTTCACAGGCTTTTCGTTTACTCTTGACATAAACTTCCGATGCCGGGTCACTGCCAACCAGGATAACGGCTAAACCCGGAGCGGCACAGCCTTGAGACTGTAATTTCGAAATACGCTGTTTGAGTTTTTGGCGTAGTTCACTTGCAATTGTTTTTCCGCTAATTATTTTAGCTGACATAAATTGATTCTTTAATTGTCATAAATTTAAAGGACTATGATCGCACGGCAAAGGTAAATCTCCAAGCAAGCATTTCCTGATTTAATGGGATGATTTTGAAGGAATTATACTATAACATTGACCTTCTGTGGTTAGCCGCGTATTATCGCCGAGCTAATCATATTGGATATATGACGGGGCATAGCGCAGTCTGGTAGCGCGCCTGCTTTGGGAGCAGGATGTCGGGAGTTCGAATCTCTCTGCCCCGACCATTATTTATGATTATTTTACATTAGTAGGCTAACCCCATAATGTGAAATAACCGGGATTCGAACTCCCGAGAATTAAAATAGGCAGTTCGACGAGCATCGAAGATGCGAAGAACGCACGAACGAAGTGAGTGCGGCCCGAAGGGCGAGGCGCAGCCGAGTAATCTCTCTGCCCCGACCATTATTTATGATTATTTTACATTAGTAGGCTAACCATAATGTGAAATAACCGGGATTCGAACTCCCGAGAATTACAATAGGCAGTTCGCCTAATGGCTAGGCGTAGTCGAACTTAATAAGTTTAAGGTTTTTGCGCCTGTAGCTCATCTGGATAGAGCATCGGCCTTCTAAGCCGAGGGTAACAGGTTCGAGTCCTGTCAGGCGCACCAGATTAGATTTTAACGTGTTTATGGTGAGCGTAGCTCAGTTGGTAGAGCCCCGGATTGTGATTCCGGTCGTCGAGGGTTCGAGCCCCTTCGTTCACCCCATTTATATTTCTGCACTAAATAGTATAGTGCAGAGGTTTATAGAAGGGGCCAGTGCAGTTTTTTAAAAAACAAATATTATATCCATTTTTAGAAAGTTCTCGCGATTTGCTTCCGGTAATATCCGTGGTACTTTTCTTTCAAGTTTTTATTCTTCAGCAAGCTATTCCTAATCTATCGCAATTAATTACGGGTTTATTTTTCGTGCTAATTGGCCTGTCATTATTTATGAAAGGTTTACAGATGGGCTTGTTTCCTGTTGGCGAACAATTAGCATATGCATTCGCTCGAAAGGGTAGCTTGTTCTGGTTATTGTCTTTTGCTTTTCTATTGGGTTTTTCAACTACCATCGCAGAACCTGCGCTCATTGCAATATCCCAGGAAGCAGCCGAAATTGCAGCCGGCGGCAATATAATTTCAAATGATGCGTTGTCACTTGATCGTTATGCCCTTGGGTTACGGTTAACTGTAGCCTTATCAGTTGGCCTTGCTTTGGTTATTGGGGTTCTACGAATTTTAAAAGCATGGTCGTTACCAAAACTAATTATTATTGGATATATTGGTGTTGTTATTATGACGTATTTAGCGCCCCCCGAAATTATTGGTATTGCTTATGACTCCGGCGGAGTAACGACATCTACTATAACCGTACCATTGGTTACTGCGTTAGGTGTTGGGCTCGCTTCAAGTATTAAGGGACGAAACCCAATGCTCGATGGCTTTGGTTTAATTGCGCTGTCATCATTAACGCCAATGATATTCGTCATGATGTACGGGATGCTGTTTTAATGGACTATATTCAAGAATTAGTTTCAGTTTTTATAGGAACGTTAAGTGATGTATTTCCAATTATTGCCGTGATTTTTGGATTTCAATTTTTAGTGATACGTAAAACACCGGCCAATTTTAAAACTATTGTATTGGGTTTTGTTTATGTCATATTTGGACTGACGTTTTTTCTGGTTGGGTTGGAGAATGCATTATTTCCGCTCGGTGAATTAATGGCGAAGCAGTTAACAGCACCGGAATTTATTTATGGTGAATCTGGATTGGTTGGCGTTAGTTTTAGTTGGCTGGACTATAAATGGGTCTATTTATTTGCAGCCGCAATTGGTTTTTCAACTACCATAGCTGAACCATCATTAATGGCAGTTGCTATTAAAGCACAGGATGTGTCCGGGGGCGCAATACATGCATGGGGATTACGCATTGCAGTGGCCGTGGGTGTTGCGGTTGGCGTATCGTTAGGAACTTATCGTATTGTTATGGGGTTCCCACTTTATTATTTTATAGTGTCAGGATATGCCGTAGTTATAGTGCAAACTATTGTTGCCCCCAAAATGATTATTGGTCTGGCGTATGACTCTGGCGGTGTTACAACATCGACTGTGACAGTGCCGCTGGTTGCTGCGCTTGGTCTAGGCTTGGCATCGACTATTCCGGGGAGATCGGCATTACTTGATGGATTTGGTTTAATTGCTTTTGCCAGTTTGTTTCCAATTATTAGTGTTCTTGCTTATGCGCAATTATCTTTCTTATGGGAAAAAAAATGAATATATTATTCGAGTTTAATGGTTTATGTTTTTATTTTATAAAAGGAGCCGGTGATGCATTTTAAATTAATCATTGCTTTAACAGAAGATGACAAAACAGATGCAGTGATGGACGCAGCGAGAAAATGTGGTGCTACTGGAGCGACAGTGATAAATCACGCACGTGGTGAAGGTATGAAAACCACCAAGACTTTTTTTGGTTTGACTGTTGAAGCGCAGCGCGACATGATCCTATTTTTAGTTGAGGAGCACTTGTCGCGCATGATACTCGAGCAAATCGCAAAAGTAGGTGAGTTTGATAGCCGGCCCGGAACTGGAATCGCTTTTCAAATCGATGTAGAAGATGCCGTTGGTGTTGCACATCAGGTTGAAAAATTAACTGAAATAGTGGAGGAGAAACTATGACGGAAAAGCAAATTGTCAAAGTTCGTGATGTTATGAAAACCAATTTTGATATGGTTGATGGTATGACAACCGTTAAAAATGCATTGGAGAAAATGGAACACATTGAAACCAAGTGTTTAATTGTTAACAAACGCCATGAAAATGATGAGTATGGTTTACTGCTAATTTCAGATATTGCTCGCAAAGTATTAGCGGATAATCGATCTGCAGAACGTGTTAATGTCTATGAGATTATGGCAAAACCGGTTTTAACAGTGTCACCTGAAATGAATATTCGGTATTGTGCCAGATTGTTTCAACAATTTGATTTATCACGTGCTCCGGTAGTGGATGACGATAAGATTATTGGTATTATTAGCTTTACCGACATGGTTTTGAAAGGATTGAATAAACTTAATAAGTAAATATTTATTAATTGTGATGCTTGATATTTTAGTATTGAGTATGTTCAACTTATAATAATGATAAATGGGCCGTTAGCTCAGTTGGTAGAGCAGAAGACTCTTAATCTTTTGGTCCACGGTTCGAACCCGTGACGGCCCACCATTTAAATAGTAAATAACCGTATGAGAAATAGGTGGTTTTTTGCTCGAAGCTTTTAGAGCTTCTCTAGCTACAAATAGATCAACACTGTATAATACGGCGTTCTGTAATCAATGCGAGAGTGGTGAAATTGGTATACACGCTAGATTTAGGTTCTAGTGCCGCAAGGCGTGAGAGTTCGAGTCTCTCCTTTCGCACCAATTAATTCCCAATAAGATGGTTTATAATTTATTTTGTCATTTAAATATATACCATCTTATTGATTTATATATGTTTTAGGGGTAATCCATGCAAGTCTCAATAGAAACCACTAGTGGTCTTGAACGAAAATTAACCGTTTCATTACCGGAAGACAGAATCTCTGATGCGGTTTCCAATAAGTTAAAAGAACTGAGTCGTACAACCAAAATTAAAGGCTTTCGACCTGGTAAGGTGCCTTTAGGTGTGGTTCAAAAGAAGTTTGGCCCTCAGGTGCGTTATGAAGTTGTCGCAGATTTGGTTCAATCGAGTTTCTATGAAGCAATAACCAAAGAGAAAGTGCGTCCGGCTGGCACACCCAATATTACTGAACATAATGACAAGCCCGGTGAAGGAGTTGAATATACTGCAACATTTGAGGTATATCCTGAAATCTCTCCTGTGTCGATGCAAAATGTTAAAATCGAAAAAACGGTTGTTGATATTACTGAAGCGAATATCGACGAAATGATAGAAACAATTCAAAAACAAAACTCAAGCTGGACAATTGCTGAGCAAGCAGCAAAAGCCGACGATCAAATTACAATTGATTATGAAGGCACAGTTGATGGTGAGTCTTTTGATGATGGTAGTGGCCAGGCAATGTCGGTTGAAATTGGATCGAATAGAATGATACCTGGTTTTGAGGATGGCTTGGTTGGACTAAGCGCCGGCGATGAAAAAGTATTAAACTTGTCATTTCCTGAAAACTATCATGCCAAAGAGCTTGCCGGTAAAGCGGTTGAATTTAAAATTAAAGTAATCTCGGTTGCTCAAGCAGAATTACCGGCTGTTGATGCAGAATTCGCAAAAAAATTAGGTGTAGCAGATGGTAATTTAGACACCATGCGTGTCGATGTGAAAGCGAATATGTTACTCGAACTCGATAAACGAATTCACAGTGAATTAAAAGCAAGCGTTATGGACAAGGTTTATGAATTAAATAAACTGGAATTACCCAAAGCACTTGTGGACAATGAATCACAAGCGTTGGTACAACAAATGCAGTCTAATTTAACGCAACAGGGTATGAATCCGGATGACATGAAACTGGATCCATCGATGTTTACTGATCAAGCTGAACGGCGTGTAGCACTAGGTTTAATTTTAAGCGAAATCGTTAAACAGAACGATTTAAAAGCAGATTCTGATGCAGTTAAGAAGGCTGTAGATAAAATTGCTGAACCCTATGATCATCCGGATGAAGTAGTTAAGTGGTATTATTCTGATAAAAATCGTCTTGCTGAAGTTGAGTCATTAGTGCTAGAAGACAAGGTCGTTGATTGGGTGTTAAACCTGGCTGAAGTGTCAGAAACTAGCAAGTCGTTTAAAGATGTGATGCAACCAAAATCAGATAAATAACCTTAAAGGAACGATAACCTTGACCGATACAAATAACAGTAACGAAATGGATGAATATATGAAAGCTCAATTGGTACCAATGGTAGTTGAACAATCATCACGCGGAGAGCGGATGTTTGATATTTATTCGCGTCTTTTAAAAGAGCGCGTTATTTTTTTGGTTGGCCAGGTTGAAGATCATATGGCGAATTTAGTTGTCGCCCAATTATTGTTTCTGGAATCAGAAAATCCGGATAAAGATATTCATTTGTATATAAATTCACCAGGCGGTTCAGTTAGTGCCGGGTTGTCGATTTACGACACGATGCAATTTATCAAACCCGATGTCAGCACTATGTGTATCGGTCAGGCAGCCAGTATGGGAGCCTTATTGCTTAATGGCGGCGCTGCTAATAAACGCTATGCTTTGCCACATTCGCGGATGATGATTCATCAGCCTTTAGGCGGTTTTCAAGGGCAATCAACCGATATTCAAATTCATGCTAAAGAAATTTTACATGCGCGTGAACGATTAAATGCTATATTAGCTAAACATACCGGGCAATCATTGGATCGAATTCAGGAGGATACCGAACGGGATTTCTTCATGAGTGCAGCAGAATCAAAGGATTATAAATTAATCGACGATGTTTTAGATTCCCGTATAGTTACTACGGATAAGGAATGAACCAGGTCACAAAATGACAGGGTAATATTGTTTTAAATAGGGATATATAGCGAGTCAAACTTGATTAATCCTATAAAAGGATGCAAGGTTAGTAGTAAGGAAACCATAAAGTGTGTGTGAGGCGATGGTAAAAATATGAGTGACGATAAAACAACTTCAGGCGATAACGGCAAACTATTGTATTGCTCGTTTTGTGGTAAAAGTCAGCATGAAGTGCGTAAACTTATTGCTGGGCCATCCGTGTTCATCTGTGATGAATGCGTTGAACTGTGTAATGATATAATTCGAGAAGAAATTCAGGAGCAATCTTCTGCTTCGAGTTCGGGCGATCTTCCTACCCCACATGACATCAACTCAAATCTTGATGAATATGTTATTGGTCAGGATTCTGCAAAAAAAGTATTAGCCGTTGCGGTTTATAACCATTATAAAAGACTGGAAAATGGTCAGAAAAAAGACGATGTTGAATTGTCTAAAAGTAATATTCTGCTATTAGGCCCTACTGGTAGTGGTAAGACGCTGCTAGCTGAAACCCTGGCTCGATTATTAAATGTTCCTTTCACCATTGCAGATGCCACGACATTAACTGAAGCTGGCTATGTGGGTGAAGACGTTGAAAATATAATTCAAAAATTATTACAAAAGTGCGATTATGATGTTGATGCTGCTCAAACAGGCATTGTCTATATCGATGAAATCGATAAAATTTCCCGTAAGTCGGATAACCCTTCAATTACTCGTGATGTATCGGGTGAAGGTGTGCAGCAAGCATTGTTAAAGTTAATAGAAGGCACTGTTGCTTCAGTACCGCCACAAGGTGGAAGAAAACATCCGCAACAAGAATTTTTACAAGTGGACACGGCTAATATATTATTTATTTGTGGTGGCGCATTTGCCGGGATGGACAGAATAATTCGGGATCGTTCTGAAAAAGGTGGCATTGGTTTTTCTGCAGAAGTTCGCAGTAAAGACAGTAAAAAAGATATTACTGAAGTCTTAAGATCAATTGAACCTGAAGATCTTATTAAATACGGTTTAATTCCAGAGTTTGTTGGCCGTTTACCTGTTGTTGCGACACTAGGTGAGCTTGATGAAGATGCCTTAGTTCAGATACTAACAGAACCTAAAAATGCACTTACAAAGCAGTATGCGAAATTATTCGAGATGGAATCTTGTGAATTGGTATTTCGTGATGAAGCTTTAACAGCGATTGCAAAAAAAGCAATGGAAAGAAAGACTGGTGCTCGTGGTTTACGCTCGATATTAGAATACACATTGTTAGATACAATGTATGATTTACCTTCATTAGAAAATGTTGAAAAGGTAGTTATTGATGAAGGTGTGATTACCGAAGAAAATGATCCATTAATTATTTATCAAGCACCAGAGCAACGAACAGCAGCTGATGAAATGTAAACTTTTTTGTTAAAGTGATACTATTTTATTCAGAGAATTGATCTAAGCTTTAATTATTAAGTAGTCAGAGTATTGAAATTTAGATTTTTGACTCAATAATAATAAATACTATAAATAAACATTTCATATAAATGGAATAATGGAACTTGACTATGTCTGATGTAATTGATGATCAACTAACCGCAATCCCTGTTTTACCATTACGCGATGTAGTGGTATACCCTCACATGGTTATCCCTTTGTTTGTTGGACGCGAAAAATCCATTCGAGCTTTAGAAGATGCAATGGAAAATGACAAACAAATTTTGTTGGTTGCTCAAAAGAGTGCCGCACAAGATGATCCTGAGCCTGAAGATGTTTTTCGAATAGGGACTATTTCAAGTATTTTACAATTATTAAAATTACCCGATGGCACTGTAAAAGTGTTAGTTGAAGGTAATGAACGTGCTCGAGTTGTGCACTTTCTCGGTTCTGATGATTACTTCATCGCTCAAGTTGTTAAATACGGTGAAGATGACCTAGAAGATAAACAAGGCGATGTGTTAATGCGTTCATTAACCACGCAATTTGATCAGTATGTTAAATTAAATAAAAAAGTACCGCCCGAAATTCTAACATCATTATCGAGTATCGAAGACTCCTGTCGATTAGTAGATACTATTGCTGCAAACATGTCGCTTAAAGTTGACGAAAAACAAAAAATTCTGGAAATACCAACGCTACGCGAAAGATTCGAACACCTAATGGGAATGTTGGAATCAGAAATTGATTTACTGCAAGTCGAAAAACGAATTCGCGGTAGAGTTAAGCGGCAAATGGAAAAAAGCCAACGCGAGTATTACCTGAACGAACAGATGAAAGCTATCCAGAAAGAACTGGGTGATATGGACGAAGCACCTAACGAGATGGAAGAGTTAGAGCAAAAAATTGAAAAGTCGGGCATGTCGAAAGAAGCCAAGACTAAAGCCAATAGTGAATTGAGTAAACTAAAAATGATGTCACCCATGTCGGCCGAAGCGACCGTGGTGCGTAATTATCTTGACTGGTTAGTTGGTGTGCCATGGAAAAAACGCAGCAAAATACGTCATGATCTAGCACAGGCCGAAGCCGTGTTAGAAGAAGATCATTATGGTTTGGAAAAAGTTAAAGAACGAATTATAGAATATTTAGCGGTACAACAACGTGTTAAAAAAATGAAAGGCGCTATTTTGTGTTTGGTAGGGCCTCCGGGTGTTGGTAAAACATCGTTGGGTAAATCAATAGCACGCGCTACTAATCGAAAATTCTCGCGTATGTCATTAGGTGGTGTCCGCGACGAGGCTGAAATTCGTGGCCATCGACGAACCTACATCGGTTCAATGCCGGGTAAAATTATTCAAAATTTAACGAAAATAGAAACACGGAATCCGTTATTCTTATTGGATGAAATAGATAAAATGGCGAATGATTTTCGTGGCGATCCGGCGTCAGCATTATTAGAAGTGTTGGATCCTGAGCAAAACAGTTCGTTTGGTGATCATTATCTTGAAGTGGATTATGATCTGTCAGAAGTTATGTTTGTTTGTACTGCCAATAGTTTGAATATTCCGGGTCCGTTACTGGATCGAATGGAAGTGATTCGAATTCCAGGTTATACCGAAGATGAAAAAGTCGCAATTGCAACTCGATATTTAATTTCGAAACAAATTAAGAATAATGGATTAAAAGATGATGAAATTTCAATTTCAGATTCTGCTATTCACGATATTATTCGATACAATTCTCGCGAAGCCGGTGTTCGTAGTTTAGAACGTGAGATTGCGAAAATTTGTCGTAAGGTTGTTAAAGAAATTGTTCTTGATGCCAAGAAAAAATTCATTGAAGTTTCATCCGATAATTTAGACGATTATCTTGGAGTTAAACGTTTTCGGTTTGGTTTGGCAGAAGAAAAAGATCAGGTTGGGCACGTTACCGGATTGGCCTGGACCGAAGTGGGTGGTGAATTACTCACAATTGAAACTGTTGTGATGCCAGGCAAAGGTAAACAAAATTTTACCGGTCAACTAGGTGATGTAATGAAAGAGTCGATACATGCCGCTATGACCGTTATGCGAAGTCGAGCTCAAATTCTTGGTCTTAAACAGGATATTTTTGATAAAACGGATATTCATGTTCATGTCCCTGAAGGTGCAATTCCAAAAGACGGACCGAGTGCCGGTATTGGAATGTGTACTGCATTGATTTCTGCTTTAACTAAAATCCCTGTTCGAGCTGACATCGCAATGACAGGTGAAATTACTCTACGTGGTGAAGTTTTACCTATAGGTGGCTTAAAAGAAAAATTATTGGCAGCACATCGTGGTGGTATTAAGAAAGTGTTAATACCCGAAGAAAATAGAAGAGATCTCACTGAGATTCCAGACAACATAAAGAAAGATATCGAAATCGTTCCTGTACAATGGATCGATGAAGTACTGGAATTAGCGTTAGTTAGTCCTACAAAGCCATTAACCGATGATGAATTCGCTTTATCGACAAGTAAAGAAAATGATAAGTCAAGTAAAAATAATTCACTAAGAACGCATTAATTGATAAAAATGCCAGAATTTGTGTTTGATTTCTTGACCCAGTAATAGCGAAATTGGTATAACATAATCCATTGAAAACAATAAAACCGCCTGGAATACAGGGCGGTATTTTTTTCGTTTATTTTTAAATTAATATAATTGAAATGTGGGGGGTAAGTCAGTGAATAAAGCTGAATTAATAGAAGCGGTTGCAGATAAAAATGAAATGACAAAAGCGGCGGCCACAAGAGCAGTTGACAGTGTTTTAGGTACTATAACTGATGCGTTGGTATCCGGTGATCAAGTAACCTTAGTTGGCTTTGGTACCTTTCAAGTGCGCGATAGAGCGGCACGAGTAGGTCGTAATCCGCGTACTGGTGAAGCTATCGATATCAAAGCGTCAAAAATACCGAGTTTTAAAGCTGGTAAAGCGCTGAAGGATGCCGTAAACTAGCGCGCCTTCTTAGGGTGCTTAGCTCAGCTGGGAGAGCGTCGCCTTTACACGGCGAATGTCGGGGGTTCGATCCCCTCAGCACCCACCAAGTTCTAGGACCGGTAGTTCAGCTGGTTAGAATGCCGGCCTGTCACGCCGGAGGTCGCGGGTTCGAATCCCGTCCGGTCCGCCATATGCTAAGTGCAAAAAGGGGAGATAGACTAATATCTATCCCCCTTTTTTTGTAAACTGGTATATAATCCTTTCTTCAATTTCAATGGGTATATACAAGCTTTAATTTAAGCGATTTAGTTGTTAGTACAAACAAAATGTTAAAAGAACAAATGATTTATAAAAGTGGGAATGCAGTATTATGATGCAACTTATTCGGGACAAAGCTCAGGGTATCTTTGTTTGGCTAATCGTCGCTTTTATCATTATTACTTTTGCTACATTTGGTCTGAGTAGTTATTTGTCTGGATCTGCTAATGTTGCCGTTGCCGTCGTGAATGGTGATGAAATTCTTGCAACAGAATATGATCGAGCCTATCAAAATTTTCAACAACGTTTACAGCAACAACAAGGTGCAAACTATCGACCGGATATGTTTCCCGAATCTTTTATTCGTCAGCAGGTTATTGACTCATTAGTGACAGATTTACTTTTTGAACAATACCTTCAAGAACATGATTTTTCTGCATCAGCTGTTCAGGTTCAATCGCAACTGGTTAAGCAAAGTGTCTTTAATGGTGACGATAAGCAGTTTTCTAAAGCGCGTTATCGTGAAGTGTTAGCGCAGCAATCAATTAATGTTGAGTCATACGAAAACAGCATTAAAAAACAAATAGCACAACAACAGTTATATTCAGGCATTCAAGGTTCGGCATTTGTATTAAATTCAGAAATCGAACAATTCAGGAAACTTAAAAATCAGCAACGTGATATTGGCGTTTTGCGACTGTCATCCGCTAAATTCAAAAATGATGCAAAAGTGACCGATGTTGATCTGGAAGCATATTATAAAACCCATTCAGCGGAGTTTATGACTCCAGAAATGATTAGTGTTGAATATGCCGAACTTGATCTTGATAAATTGGCATCCAATTTTACAGTGACCGATGATGAAGCAAAAAAATATTATGAGAGTAATCTTAAACAATATTCAACCGGAATAGAGCGACGCAAAATTCGTCATATTTTAGTTACTGTTAATAAAAAAACCGATGATGCTACAGCTAAAAAACAAATAAGCGAATTATATGAAAAAATAAAATCCGGTACTGATTTTGCGGAAGTTGCAAAAAAATCATCTCAAGATATTGGATCGGCAAAACAGGGTGGTGATTTAGGTCTTGTTAGCAAAGGCGATAATGATAAGGCTTTTGATGAAGTTGCATTTGCATTAAGCAAAGATGAAGTCAGTAAACCAGTACGATCCCGTTTTGGTTACCATCTGGTGAAAGTTGATGATATTAAAGCCGTAACAGTGACGGCTTTTGTTAAAGTAAAAGATAAAATTAAAAGTGAATTAAAGAAAAATAAAGCTGAAGACGGTTTCTATAAAGATGTTGATCGTATGGACCAATTGGCTTACGAATCATCTGCAACACTTAGTCCTATGAAGGATGAGTTGAATATTGAAGTTAAAGCAAGTGCATTGTTTCCTCGAACAGGTGGTGGTGGAATTTTTTCTGACCGACGTGTCCTTGATCAAGTCTTTAGTGACGATGTATTAAATCAAGCTCGCAATAGTGCTCCTATTGAATTATCGGAATCACATTATGTGGTTGTACGACTCGCTAAAAGAAAAGCAGCGAAACAGAAGGCGTTTGATAATGTCAAAGCCGTTATTAAAACTCGTCTGCTCAGCGAAAAAGCAAATTTATTGATATCGAAAGCAGCAACAGAAGCAGCAGAGAAATTATCAAAAGGTATAGTGGGTGATAAAATTGTATCGGATATTCAATATACTAAATGGACTCGCTATGGCAATATTAAACGCACAGCAACTGCCGTTGCAGATAAAGACTCAGTCGATCCAGTGATACGTAAAAAAGCGTTCAGTATGCCTCATCCCGGTTCTTCAGCATCTATAGAAACTATTAGTCTAACCGGTGGTGATAAAGCAGTAATTGCAGTTTTTGCTGTAAAAGAAAATCAGGCAAACAACGAAACAAAACCTGAACTGGATAATGAATTGCGTGGTCTAACTTCTGCAAATAGCGATACAGAACTGGATGCCTTCATTGCATTTATAAAAGAACAAGCAGATATTAAAATAAATAAACAATCAGTAGAACAATAAATTAAAATATAAAGTTTGCGTAAGAATAGAGAAAAATAGTTTTTCTGGATTTTAATCAAATTTTTTCTGGAATACGGAGTATCCAAATGCCCAAAATTGCACTTCATTGGCAAATCCTAATTGCATTGATTTTAGCTTTTATAAGCGGTGCAATGACCTCACCCGATAGCGTCTTCCTTGGTATTAATTTTTATGCCGTTTACGACTTTGTCGGTACTTTTTTTCTTAATGCATTAAAAATGATAATTGTACCTTTGGTGCTATCGTCGATTATTACCGGCGTAGCCGGCATTGGGAATACCGATGGCCTCGGTCGCTTAGGTTTTAAAACAATCTTGTTTTACGTGGTCAGCAGTTTTTTCGCAATTGTCATCGGCTTATTTTTTGTTAATATCTTTCAGCCCGGAATTATTGATGGTATACCGGCCAAAGACTTATTAGGGTTAACTTCCGAGCGAGTTGCTGATGTCGCTTCCCGGGTTGGCGGTAAGGATGCATCGAGTATTGCTGATGTATTTCTGGGATTAGTTCCACCCAATATTATAAAAGCTGCCGCTAACGGTCAAATGTTAGGGTTAATCTTTTTTGCGATTTTGTTTGGCGTTTATATTACAAAAATCACTGAAACGTATGCTGAGGCACAATATAATTTTTGGCAGGGTTTGTTTGAAATTATGATGAAAATGACAAACTTCATTATCAGCTTTGCTCCCATCGGTGTGTTTGGTTTAGTCGCAAAAGTAATTGCTGATATTGATGGAGATGAAATTAACGCCTTGTTTGAATCCTTGTTCTGGTTTACGTTTAGTGTCATGGCTGCATTGTTTACTCACGCATTTATTGTTTTGCCGTTATTGCTAAAATATATTGCCAGAGTGAACCCATTTCGTCATATTAAAGCCATGGCACCTGCTATGTTAACGGCTTTTTCAACCGCATCATCTTCTGCTACTTTACCACTGACAATTAAATGTATTGAGAACAATGCAGGTGTATCGAATCGTACCAGTTCATTTGTTTTGCCACTCGGAGCTACGGTCAACATGGATGGCACTGCGCTCTATGAATGCGTAGCAGCAATGTTTATTGCGCAAGCCTATGGTCTGGATTTAACTATAACAGTGCAATTTACAGTCGTGTTGGTTGCCTTGTTAACTTCAATCGGTGTCGCCGGTATTCCATCAGCTAGTCTGGTCGCAATCACTATAATTTTATCAGCAATTGGTTTGCCGTTAGATGGCATTGCGCTTATTTTTATCGTTGATAGAATTCTGGATATGTTCAGAACCAGCGTGAATATATTTAGTGATTCGTGTTGTGCTGTAATCGTAGCCCGACTGGAAGGTGAAGAGGGAGTATTGGGTGAAGCTGAAGCGCTTGTTAAAAATGAAGCTTAATTACTAATAAAATTGAACCGCTGAAAGCAGCATTGCGCAAGGCTCGGCGGTTCAATGTTTTTATATAACTTTACTCTTTGCTTGAATCGTTGGTGTCGAGCGGTCCCATACCAATATGGCTATAGCCTGAGTCAGCATAGATGATTTCACCCGTTAAAGACGAGGCTAAATCAGAGCATAAGAAAGCAGCGACATTGCCAACTTCTTCGATAGTAACATTTCTTCTTAACGGTGCCGTGTTTTCGACGTGAGTTAACATTTTACGAAAATTACTGATTCCAGCTGCTGCCAGGGTACGAATTGGTCCAGCAGAGATGGCATTTACGCGTATTCCATCAGGCCCGAGACTTTGCGCCATGTATCGGACATTTGCCTCTAAACTAGCCTTAGCAAGCCCCATGATGTTGTAATTTGGCATTGCCTGCACTGCGCCGAGGTAACTCAATGTTATTAATGCACCATTTCGCCCCTCCATCATTCGTAATCCCGCTTTTGCCAGTGCTGCGAAACTGTATGAGCTGGTTTCATGTGCTTGCCTAAATCCATCACGAGTAACCGAATTCAGGTAGTCGCCTTCAAGTTCTTCCCGAGGCGCAAATGCGACGGAGTGAACAATAATATCCAGGCCATCCCAAAAATCATCCAAATGGTCAAAAACGTGGTTAATCTGTTCGTCATCGTTAACATCACAGGGTATTGTAATGTCCGAGTCGCATTCAGCTGCCATTTTATCGACACGAGCACGTAGCTTGTCATTTTGGTAAGTAAAGGCAAGTTCAGCGCCTTCCCGTTTCATCGCCTGGGCAATACCCCACGCGATCGAACGATTACTGGCGAGGCCTACAATAAGTGCTCTTTTACCATCGAGGAAACCCATTCTATTTAACTCCTTACTAATATTTATTATGAAAACACCACTATTTATTGGCATGATAACAATCTTATCGGCGATACACTAGCCAATAGAATTGCTAACTGTACCTTGTTGTGTTGAGTCGTACAATCCTTTAGCATTGCTTTATGGTATTGATCTTTATAGTCTAAACTAACACTAAACTTTAAAATTAGGAAGCTGGGGAGAGTGCTGAATTTATGCAGAAAAGATTCACGTCTAAGGATTTAATTCTTTATGGAATTCTAACCATTGTAATAATACTTGTTATTTTAACGATGTACATGATTGACCGTCAGTGGTTAAAAATGACTGAAATACAATTAACTATGAAAGAACAAGCTAAAGATATTCGGTTTTTGAATAGTAAATTTAAGAATGGTAATCAAAATTTTCAGAATTCATCAATAAAATCCAGTAATAATTTAAATTTGATTTCGAGAAAATCAATTCCTGATGCCTTTAAAAAAGCCTATGAAGCGAGCCAAAAACCCGACTATGCAGAAGGAGACTGGTCTGTAAGATCGATAGGAAAAATCAAAACCATCTCTCCTATCGTTTCAACAGATACATATGGAAGTACTGTTCAAGAAAATGTGTTAGAAACATTACTTATTCGAAATGGTGAAACGCTTAAACTACAAGGCTTATTAGCTGAAAGTTGGCAGGAAAGTGATGATGGTCTTACTATCACATTTAAAATTCGCCCAGAAGCACGGTTTTCTGATGGTGGTGAATTAACGTCAGAAGATGTTGTTTTTACCTATAATTTTATAATGAATGAAAAAATTGCGGCGCCACATCATCGGGCTAGCATGAGTAAAATTAAAAGCGTCACTGCAAAAAATAAATATGAGGTGGAATTTGTATTCAAAGAGCCTTATTTTAAAGCGTTAGCAGTTGCCGGCGGAATTGAAATATTGTCAAAACAGTTTTACGAAAAATATTTATCTGAACCACAAGAATATAATAAGTCAAAGGGGCTATTATTTGGCTCAGGTCCATATAAACTAAAAAACCCAACTAGTTGGGCATCAGATAAAGGCTATGTCGAATTGGAACGGAACCCACGATATTGGGGGCCAGTATTTCCCGCATATGAAAAAATTATATGGAAAGTGATAGACAATGCAAGCGCAAAATTAACTACGTTTAGAAATGGTGATATCGATGCTTATGTTGCTCGTCCAGTAGAATATAAAAAATTATTGAATGATAAAACCATTACAGATAAAGCAAATAATCTGGAATACATGAAACCAGTCGTTTCATATTCCTATATTGCATGGAATCAAATAAT
>CAYOHQ010000013.1:0-21661 GCA_964403805.1 uncultured Thioalkalispiraceae bacterium
CAGGTGGCGATGTGGCTCAAAATCTGGATGATCTTTATGATTATATTAATCGTCGCTTAGTTACTTCAAACCTGCAAAATAACACTGATTTACTCGATGAAGTAACATCATTGTTAAAATCGATCAAAAGTGCGTGGGACGAATTGCCTGATGTAGAACAGTCACCTACCAAATAATTGAGATTAAATGTGGAATCACTTGAAATCTACAGTATGGCACGACAAGTGGTGACGCTCTCTGAAAAAATGTTGGTTATGGCACACCAATCAGACTGGATTGTGTTTGAGAATACAGAAAAACAACGACAGGAATTACTCACTACACTATTTGAACACGAATCTATCAACGCGATGCTACCTAAAATTGCAAATTTTCTTCAACAAATACTGGATTATGACAATGAGAGTATTCAATTAAGCCAACAGGCGCGAACGGATACCCTGCAAGCCTTGTCTACAATCCATTCCAATGTTCATGCAGTTGGTGCTTATCAACAATTATCATCTTTTGAATCACCTAAATAGCGATTTATTCTGAAGAATATTAACTGCTATCAACTACACTTCACGATATGAGTGATCAAAAAATTAAAATAGGTGTGAGGTTATCTATTCTATGGTATCCCATTGAAACCCTACAACAGGCTGAACAACTCGATTTTAAGAATGATTCCGTTATTCAGCTATTGGATGTATTGGAATTACACCAAAATAGTAATCCATTAAAATCGGTGTCGAATAGCACTCAAATTAATCAGAGTGAATTGGCTCGATTAGAATCGAAAGTTGATTTACTGTTAATGTTATTTACTCGCAATCAATTTAAACAACAGCTTAATGATATTCCCAATTATGATGTTTGTTTAACAGCTGATGGTTGTGCCATAAAAACCTCTGAATCCATTAGTGTTAGTCAACTGGTTGATATTGAAATATTTTTTAACCAAAATTGTCCTGAGCCACTGGTGTTTTCTGGTATTGTGGTTGAACCAGAATCACCCGATAGTGTAACAATAAGTTTCCGCAATGTTGGTGTGTTATCCCAATCCTACCTTGAAAAATACATTTTTCGGCAGCATCGAAATGAAATTGCCCGACTCAGGCAAAATTAATATCCCGTATTTCATCATCATTTAAACAGGATCTGACAGTTTTTTGACAAGCTGATGAAAGCAGCTAAGATAATGATGTAAGTGTCTATTATTATAATAATTAACGTGAAGGGTCGAAGAATGTCATCAGCAATATTGGTTATTGATAAAAATGAACCAACTCGAACTAAAATAGCCGACTTATTACGGTTTATTGACTACTGTTCAGTTTTTGAAATAAAGGATTTATCATCATTTGATGAATTAAACGAGAATGGTGAGCTTAAAGACGAAATCGACGTCGTTATTTTTGGCGGCCTGGACAATAGTAAAAACACGATTTCAGAAATAGATAAAATTCGCTTACACTTTGGTGGTGCACCGGTTTTGCTATTGCACGATCGGGAATCAAGTAACTCCGTTAACAAAGAAATAGTGCCTAAAATAGTCGGTACAATTGATATTCCCTTTAAATACAAGCAAGTAATTCATGCATTGCATTTAGCTGAAGTATTTAGCCGTTCTCAAGATACAACCGGGTTAAATCGTAAACCAGAATTATTCAGGAGTTTGGTCGGTAATAGTCGCTCAATTCAATTAGTTCGTAAGCTGATTGAACAAGTAGCCGATTCGGATGCCAATGTTTTAATTTTAGGGGAATCTGGAACAGGTAAAGAAGTTGTAGCTCGAAACCTGCATTATTATTCATCTCGAAAAGACGGGCCTTTTGTGCCAGTCAATTGTGGCGCAATCCCGGGGGATCTCCTGGAAAGTGAATTATTTGGTCACGAAAAAGGGGCGTTTACTGGTGCCATTAGCACTCGGCAAGGACGATTTGAATTAGCAAGTGGAGGCACATTATTTCTGGATGAAATAGGTGATATGCCGTTGGCTATGCAGGTGAAATTATTGAGGGTGATACAGGAAAGAACCTTTGAACGAGTTGGTAGTAATAAAAGTATCAAATCGGATATTAGAATAATTGCAGCAACGCATCGCGATCTGGAAATAGAAATCAGTGAAGGACGCTTTAGAGAAGATCTGTATTATCGATTAAATGTATTTCCAATTGAGATGCCACCCTTAAAAAATCGAGTTGAAGATATTCCATTACTTATCAACGAATTAATTACCCGTTTAGAACACGAGCAGCGAGGCTCCACTCGACTGACACCTGCAACAGTAGGAGCGCTTTGTCAGCATCACTGGCCGGGTAATGTTCGGGAATTATCGAATTTAATGGAAAGACTGGTAATAATGTATCCCTATGGCGTTGTTAATATTCGTGATCTACCCGAAAAATTCCGAGGACAAAATGATACTGCTGAACTACCCGAAGTTGACATGCCTACTATTGATACTACAACAGTGTCGATCACCTCAGATAATATACCCCAATTATCAGGTACTGGAATTGATTTAAAAGAACACCTAGCGAATCTGGAATTTAACCTGATTAAACAAGCTCTGGATGAATCGGATAATATCGTGGCGCATGCTGCAAAATTATTACACATGAGAAGAACAACTCTGGTAGAAAAAATGCGTAAATACGGCTTACACCGGGCTGAACAAGCGACGAGTATTTGACATTTATTTTGCTGATTCCACTTTATCCCTTCTATCTTATTGATATATCACAATAATAATTTTGGGCACAATATTTGCTCTTAAAAGTTTATCAAACTAAAAATTATTTTTAGTATTTTAAATTTTGGAGTACATATCAATGCCTGAAGCTGTCCAACAACACGACACAAATGGACATAAAGATCTAGAGCAGGCTTTTAGTACCTTTAATAGTCTATCTGTTCAACTAGCCGAATCGTATCGGGATTTAGAGCATCGTGTTGCTCAATTAAATGACGAGTTAAACGAAACTCAGTCAGATTACATAAAAGAATTGAAAGCAAAAGAACAAATTGCTAATCGTCTTGAATCTTTGCTCAAAGTGTTACCCGGTGGTGTTGTCGTATTGGATGGTCATGGCTTGGTGCAAGATTTTAATCGAGCAGCAGTAGAGCTGCTGGGTGAACCATTAGCAGCAAAACCCTGGTATGAAATAATCCAACGTGCGTTTCTACCGCGCTATGATGATGGCCATGAAGTGTCCCTTACTGATGGTCGACGAGTCACTATCTCTACCTGTCCACTAGAATCCGAACCGGGTCAGATTTTATTATTAACCGAAGTTACAGAAATGCGTACCTTGCAGGATCGTTTGAATCAACATCAACGATTAGCCGCTATGGGTGAAATGGCAGCTTCATTAGCACATCAGGTGAGAACGCCTTTATCTTCTGCATTATTATATGCTTCATCATTAAAGCGTGAAAAATTATCTGATGTTGATCGTAAAAACATAAGTGAAAAAATAGTTTCAAAATTAGGGCAACTGGATTTATTAGTTAATGATATGTTGCTTTATTCCAAAAGTGGTGCGGTTACAGAAGAAGATTTTTCGGTTAGCGTATTGTGTGACGATATCCACCAATCTGCAGAGACAATGATTCAAAGTAGTAAAACAATATTTAAAATAAATAACAAATTAAATGATATTTATTTATTTGGTAATCGAAAAATGCTGGTTAGTGCGTTAAATAATTTAATTACAAATGCAATTCAGGCGATGGGAACGGGTGGTAATATTACAGTTGAAACATCAATAGAACAAACAGGTAAGTTATTGTTAGCCATTATTGATAATGGTCCAGGTATGACTAAGAAAGTTCAGAATAAAATATTTCAACCATTTTATACTACCCGATCTAATGGCACAGGTTTAGGTTTGGCTGTCGTAACAGCTATTGCAAATGCCCATAGCGGTAATATATGGGTAGAATCCAGTCCGGGTGAAGGTAGCCGATTTGTGGTTGAGTTACCTATAAGAGGTAAGCGTATCGGCCCGGTAAATAAAGGAGACGTCAATAAAGAATATAGAACAACTGAAAATAATTTCATTTCAATAGAACATTAATAGTATAGTAAATCGAGGTAGTTATGGCGAATAGTTCTATCATGGTAGTCGAAGATGATAATGATTTAAGTGAAGCCTTGTGCGACACACTTAAATTAGCCGGATTTGATGTTACCAGTGCAGAAGATGGCGAAGATGCATTGGCATTGTTAAAAAACAAAGTAGTCGATCTAATAGTAAGTGATGTTCACATGAAGCGCATGGATGGTCACACATTATTGAATGAAATAAAAAAAGAATTTCCTCAATTACCCGTAATGTTAATGACAGCATACGGCACAATTCAAAAAGCAGTTGAAGCCATGCACATGGGAGCAGTTGACTATTTGGTAAAACCATTTGAAGCTGAAGTGTTGGTGAATATGGTAAACCAATACGTCAGCACTCAAAATTTCATTGATACAGACATGATTGTCGAATCAAATTCAATGCGCCAACTTGCTGCAACGGCAAAAAGAGTCGCTCATGGCAATGTTCCGATATTAATTACTGGTGAAAGCGGCACCGGTAAAGAGGTTTTGGCTCGATTCATTCATCAACAGTCAGAAAGAAGTGAAGGCCCTTTTGTCGCGATTAATTGTGCAGCAATTCCTGAAAATATGTTAGAAGCGACATTATTTGGATATGAAAAAGGTGCTTTTACTGGAGCTTATAAAGCGTGCCCTGGTAAATTTGAACAGGCTCAGGGCGGCACTTTTTTATTGGATGAAATATCCGAGATGGATTTATCATTGCAAGCAAAATTGTTGCGAGTATTACAAGAGCAAGAAGTAGAACGCTTGGGCGGCACTAAAACAATTTCACTTGATGTCAGAATTTTATCGACTTCAAACCGTAATGTAAAAGAAGAAGTTGCTCTAGGTCGTTTTAGAGAAGATTTATTTTATCGATTAAATGTTTTTCCATTGAAAATACCAACCTTAGAAAATCGAGTGGAAGATATATTGCCTATTTCAGAAAAACTAATACATAAACATTCAATTAACCAGAATAATGCAACACCAGTTTTAACTGATGATGCAAATAATAAACTATTGAATCATCGTTGGCCGGGTAATATACGAGAACTTGAAAATGTAATTCAACGAGCGCTGTTAATGTGTTCAGGTAAGACTATTAGTGCTGATGATATTTTAATCGAGTCTGAGGTTGAATCGACTTCAAATGTTTTACCAATTAATAACGGTATTGCTAAAAATGAAAAACAGCCAGAAGCTAAAATACCAAACTCCTTAGGTAATGATCTGAAAAGTAAGGAATTTGATATTATTATTGCAACACTAAAAGAATTGAAAGGTAGCCGAAAGGGTACAGCTGAGAGACTTGATATTAGTCAAAGGACATTGCGATATAAATTAGCAAAAATTAGAGAGCAAGGTATCCGCATTCCAGGTGATCCGGAATATAGATAAGCTCAAAGAATGATTTTTATTAGATTAAATTAGTTTATAGAGGTACACCGTGAATACAATTACACCCGATATGTTATTAGCCCAAATGCGAATGATGTCATCTCAAGCGCAGGGCTTAAGTATTAAAAATTCAGAAGACAATGCGAAATCATCTGAGGCAGGATTTTCGGATTTGCTCAAACAATCCATTAACGAAGTTAACACGCAACAGGCCGATGCAAAAAATCTAGCAACATCCTTTGAGCAGGGAGATAAAAATGTAGAGTTGTCTGATGTTATGATATCAATGCAAAAAGCCAATGTTTCATTTCAAGCAATGCTTGAAGTTCGAAATAAACTGGTTAATGCGTATCAAGATATTATGAATATGCAAGTCTGATAAAGTGTTATATAAGGTATAGAAATAAATGGATCTGGTAAAAGTAGATAATGTAAATAAACCATTTAATGGTATGGCTGGACTACCAATTTTTCGTCAAGCCGGATTATTAGTTGGTTTGGCAGCAAGTATTGCGATTGGTATCTATGCTGTTTTGTGGTCTCAGCAGGGAGGTTTTGTTCCTGTCGCACCCAATTCAAGCACTCGAGACAATGCGAAAATAATATCGATACTACAAACAGCTGCTATAGAATATAAAATAGATCAGTCAACTGGGACTGTTCTGGTTAGTTCATCAGAATTGCAAAATGCCAAATTGAAAATGGCATCAGAAGGAATTACCAACAGTGAAAATGTCGGTTATGAATTATTGGAGGGTGATCAAGGTATAACAACCAGTCAGTTTATGGAGACTGTACGATACCAACGTGCAATTCAAGGTGAACTAAGTCGAACGATATCATCAATGGCTTCTATAAAATCGGCACGTGTTCATTTGGCAATTCCAAAACAAACACCGTTTATTCGAAGTAAGCGAAAATCCAGTGCTTCAGTTTTTGTTGATTTGTATTCAGGTCGAAAATTATCAGATGAACAGGTAACATCGATTGTTAGTCTTGTTGCTATGAGTATACCTAATTTACAACAGGAGGATGTTGCCGTTATTGATAACAAAGGACGGTTATTGTCCGCCAGCAACAAGGAGACAGGAGTAGAGTTAAGTAATACCCAGTTAAAATATACCCGAAAAATTGAAAAAGATTACGCAAAACGAATAGAAGATATTTTAATACCAATAGTTGGCTTAGGTAAAATAAAGGCTCAAATAGTTGCGGACATTGATTTTGATCAAATTGAAAAAACCAGAGAAGAGTTTGATTCAGATCAACCATCAATTCGAAGCGAACGTAAAGTAGAAGAACAATCTAAAGGCACGAATGCACCAGTTGGTATTCCGGGAGCACTAAGTAATCAAGCCCCTAGTACCGCAGGTAATATAGGTAAAAGCCTGTTAGCAAATAGTATCATTGATCCACCGTCTTCAAATAGTCGCCAATCAACACTAAACTATGAGCTTAATAAAACCATTAGTCATACTCGTTATTCAGTCGCAAAAATTAGAAGGTTGACTGTTGCAGTTGTGGTAGATAACAAGATGGAGCTCGTAGCACAACAACCAGAAAAACCTACCGATCCTAAAGAAAAACCTGCTCCTGTGAAAAAGGTATTAACCTCGGTGGAACGTTCAAAAGATGAGATGCTAAAGTTGTCAATACTTGTAAAAGATGCAATAGGTTTTAATGCACTGCGAGGTGATCGCGTTAATGTTATTAATGCTTCATTTGTAGTCCCAGATAAAATTGAAGCCTTACCTGAAATACCAATATGGAAACAGGATTGGGTATTGGATATTGCGAAACAGGCTTTAGGCGTAATTTTTGTCTTATATTTAGTATTCGGAATTTTGCGACCTGTAATGCGAAAACTGGCCACTCATCAGCCAGTCGCTGCAGTGCAAGAAGCAACTGAGGATGAAGTAGATGAAGATCAGGTCACATTAAGTGATGATTCTCAGCAAAAATTATTAGCGTCACATGAAGAAAATCTTAACATGGCAAAATCAATGGTATCGCAAGATCCTAAACTGGTAGCTCAGGTTGTTAAAAACTGGGTTGCGAATGAATAGAACGACAGTAGGTATAATACGTGGCTGAAAAATCTGATGGTACTACTGGTGTAGAACGTTCAGCAATTTTATTAATGTCGCTTGGTGAAGACGATGCTGCTGAAGTATTAAAGCACATGACTCCTAAAGAAGTTCAAAAATTAGGGGAAGCCATGACGACTTTAAAGAAAATTAATAAAGAGGATGTATCGGGTGTGCTTTCGGAATTTTGTGGTGAGATTGATTCACAAACATCCCTTGGAATTGGAAGTGAAGACTATCTAAAGAAAGTCCTTGTAGGTGCTCTGGGTGAAGACAAAGCCAATAATGTTATTGATCGAATTCTGTTAGGGCGACATTCGAAAGGCTTGGAAGCACTAAAATGGATGGATCCTCGTGCAGTAGCTGAAATTATTCGTTTAGAACACCCTCAAATTATTTCAATTGTTTTGTCTTATTTGGATAGTGATCAAGCAGCCGAGGTTTTATCAGCGCTACCAGAGCGTACTCGGCCAGATATTTTAATGCGAATAGCATCACTTGATGGTATCCAACCCAATGCAATACACGAACTCGATGATATTCTTGAGAAACAATTTTCTGGTAATACTGATAATGTTAAATCAGCCGGTGTTGGTGGTTTAAAATCAGCAGCAAACATACTTAATTTTATGGATAGTTCTTCAGAAGGCGCGATTATGGATCAAGTCCGTGAATCCGATAGTGAGTTGAGTGAAAGTATTGAAGAGTTAATGTTTGTATTTGATAATCTGGTTGATGTTGATGATCGCGGTATCCAGTCTTTGTTACGTGAAATATCATCTGAAAATTTGGTGTTGGCATTAAAAGGTTCTGATGAAGGTGTAAAAGATAAAATTCTTAAAAATATGTCAAAACGTGCAGCCGAAATGTTGGTTGACGATCTTGAAACCAAAGGTCCTGTAAAATTAAGTGAAGTAGAGTTAGCCCAAAAAGAAATATTAGCTATTGCTCGCCGTATGTCTGAATCAGGTGAAATATCATTAGGTGGTAGTGGGGCTGAAGAATATGTCTGATGGTATTATTAAAAATAATGAGATGGATTCTACACCGTACACCTTAAAAGATCTATCTGATAAAAAAACAGGTAAAAGTCGCACAGCTTTTGATAACTCAATTCGAAAATTAACAGCTGCAGAAGTAACTGATATTGAAGCACAAGCTCGAAAAGAAGGTTATGAAGCTGGTTTTGCAGAAGGACATCGTGATGGTTTAATTGCAGGCGATGCTGATGTCACTGCGAGAATAAGAAAATTTACAGCATTAATTCAATCTTTAAACAAACCAATCGAAGACCTAGACGATGAGGTAATTGAACAATTAGTACAACTCTCTATTACCGTCTCCAGACAAATAATAAGAAGAGAATTAAAAATAGATCCTGGTCAGGTTATGGCTGTGGTACGTGAGTCTATGTCAATATTACCTGCTACAGCACGTGATATTAAAATTTATTTACACCCGGAAGACGCTAAGTTAGTACGTGAAATATTATCAGTCGATGAAGACGCTGACCGTCCCTGGAAAATTGTTGACGATCCAGTCTTAACTCATGGTAGTTGTCGCATACAATCTGAAAATTCGTTTATCGATGCCAGTGTTGAACAACGTTTAAATCAGGTGATTTCTGATTTGCTGGGAGATGAAAGGGTGAATGAATCTGATGGTCATAATGAGTCGGAATAGAATTTGTTATGTCAGATTTAGAAACAGAATCAAATAATAACTATAGCGCTAACCGCTCTAAAATCTGGTTCGAACAATTAAAAGAAATGAACACCCGTGTTGAGTCTTCAACAAAATTAGTTGTTGAAGGTAAATTAACTCGTATGGTCGGTTTAACGCTTGAAGCAGTAGGTGTTCATGCGGCACTAGGAGCTCGATGTATTGTCAAAAGTGCAGATAAAGAGCCAATAGAAGTTGAAGTTGTTGGCTTCTCTGGAGAAAAGTTATATTTAATGCCAACTGGTGATATTCGCGGTATCGGACCCAATGCTCGAGTAATACCAACCGGCAGCGTCTATGAAGCAGCGGTTGGCGATGAGTTACTCGGTAGAGTGCTCGATGGTGAAGGTAATCCACTCGATGGTTTACGAATACCCCGTACTACACACCGATTACCATTAACGGGTAAACATATTAATCCATTATCGCGAGATCCGATTAGTCAACCACTTGATGTTGGTGTCCGATCAATTAATTCCTTATTAACGGTTGGTCGCGGACAACGTATGGGCTTGTTTGCTGGTAGTGGAGTTGGTAAAAGTATTTTACTGGGCATGATGACGCATTTTACAACTGCTGATGTTATTGTGGTTGGGCTAATTGGCGAACGAGGTCGAGAGGTAAAAGAATTTGTTGATAAAATTTTGGGTAAAGATGGCTTAAAACGTTCAGTCGTTATTGCGGTTCCAGCTGATTATACCCCGGTGATGCGATTGCACGGCGCTTACCTGGCAACCAGTGTAGCTGAATATTTTCGAGATCAAGGTAAACAGGTTTTATTATTAATGGATTCTTTAACTCGATTTGCACAAGCGCAACGTGAAATAGCATTGGCTGTTGGTGAGCCACCCGCAACCAAAGGTTATCCACCGTCTGTGTTTGCCCGTTTACCACAACTGGTTGAACGCGCCGGTAACGGTGATTTTGGTGGCGGATCTATCACTGCATTTTATACAGTATTAACCGAAGGTGATGACAATCAGGACCCAATTGCCGATGCTGCTCGTGCAATATTAGATGGTCATATTGTATTATCCAGAGCACTTGCGGAGAGTGGGCATTTTCCTGCAATTGACGTTGAAGCATCAATTAGTCGAACCATGACTGAACTAGTATCGGATGATCATTTATCGATGGTTCGAACCATTCGGCATTATTATTCCATTTACCAACAAAACAGAGATTTAATCAGTGTTGGTGCATACACTGTAGGTAGTGACCCTGAAATTGATCGTGCAATTAGAATTCATCCTTATATTATGCAGTTTTTAGAACAAGATATGAAACAAGCGGTTAATTGGTCAAACAGTTATCAGGATCTTTGTGAATTGATTAATGCCGATTCAGTTCAAACGCAAGCTTTACAAAATGCCGAAACATAATTTAATTTTTCTATAATTTAAAGGCTATTATTTTTGAAAAAATCGAAACGCTTTCAGCCATTGGCACGCATTGCCGCCAATAAAGAAATGCTCTCGGCAAAAGAATTGGGCGAGGCTAATAATAACCTCATATTTCAGAAAAATAAATTAGCTGATTTAATGCAATACCGCGAAGAGTATGTTCTTTCTTTTAAGCAGCAAGGCGAAAAAGGCATGGATGGTTCACAGCTGCAAACATACCAAAAATTTCTGGCAAATATTGATAATGCGGTTGTTCAGCAAAAAGGATTAATTTCTACTGCAGAAACAGCGTGTGAGAAACAAAAAAAATCCTGGCGCTCACAGCATACAAAAACAAAAATAATGGATAATGTTATTGATAACTATAAAAAAGATGAAAAAAATCAGGAACATAAACAAGAACAAAAAGATAATGATGAACGCAATTCACGGGGGCATTCAAATTCTGATAAATAGAAATCGAGTTTAATCGGCATGAATTGTGTATGTTGTTATTTCATTAAGATTTGATATGCCTTCATAGCTTCATAATTGGCACACTCATTGCAACTTCCCCATTACTAACATAAAAACCACAGAATTTTTGGAGAGAGAAATGACTGTGCCAACAGTATCAACGTTATCAAGCGGAACAGAGAACTCCGGTAAATTACTGAATAGTAATGGAAATACCGAAAACAATGATGGTGGATTAAGCTTTAATGCCACAATGAATGAGACAGCATCAAAATTTGATTTTGATGATCAACGCTATCTTCTTCCTGATGGGCAAGAAATAACAGCTGAGCAATTACTCGAGTTGCTTAAAAACGGCAATGTATTGCCGGGTATGAACCTTCCCAGCTTGTCGGAACTACAGCACTATCAATTTCAGGAAAGTCTTAATACCCCCAAATTTATTCCAGTAATTAATACAGTAGATAATAAACAAGCGTTTCAATTTGATACTAGCAATAAGGTATTGAATGATAAGTTTGTTTTAAATCAGCAACAACTTCTGAATCAGCAGATTAATCAAAGCCCGATTTTAAAATCAGGTGCAGTTATACCAGAGCAATTCCTGGTGTCATTAAACGCAACTAACACAGCATCCAATACTGATATGCCTGCAACCGGGTTTACAGCTGCTTATGGCTATCAATTGGCTAGTGGCCCTGAAGGTGCTAGAGGACTAATGTCGAATTCATTTAGTATATCAACACCAGTGCAACATCCACAGTGGAACCAATCACTCGGTCAAAGTGTGCAATGGATGGTAAATCAAAATATTCAACAAGCTGAAATTAAATTAAATCCACCCGATCTTGGTATGCTGGATATTCGTATTACTGTTAATCAAGATCAGGCAACTGTGCATTTTGCTGCACCTAATTCAGCTGTGCGTGATGCACTTGAATCGGCAATGCCGCGTTTGCGTGATATGTTAGAGGAATCTGGTATTTCACTGGCTGATGTTAATGTTTCTGATCATTCACAACAACACACACAAGCAGAGCAAGAGTCTGATTTAGCCGCGGGAGCCCAAAGCGGTACTCAAGAAGATGATGTAAATGCGTCTGTAGTTAACGGTAATAGTAACAACAGTAGGCAAATGAAAATAGGCTTACTTGATATCTATGCATAGAAGTAGATGTTTTTTAATTACTCTCCTTAGTTAACTATTCTCTAACATCTGATTTTATTCAATATATGATAAGAATATGATTTATCAGAGAATTTTAATATTTCGATTATTTCAAAAAAAATTAAGTTAATAAGCTTGTAATTCATTAAAGCTCTCAAATAGCGTGTCGATAAGAGTTTATGGTGTACAGCTGTCAATATTTCTGTCGAGGTAATTGTGAGTAATTCCATCTCAATACAATGTGAAGATGTTTTGAATATAGCGGGTGTTAATTTATTACATCAGGATCTAAAAACGGCAATTAATGATGCAGATGAAATTATTCTAAAAGCAAATACTGTTGAGCGTATCGATGCTGCGACTTTGCAACTATTTATTTCGTTAATTAATGATTCAGAAAAATTAGGCGTTACGGTTCGATGGGATAACCCTAGTGATGCTGTAATTGATTCTGCTAAGGTTCTTGGATTACTGAATTTATTAAAATTAAGTAATTAACTAACAGGTGTTTTGAGTTTTGTATGGCAAATACTATATTAATAGTTGATGATTCAGTGTCTATGAGACAGATGATTAGTTTTACTTTAAAAGAAAATGGCTTTGAAGTGAGTGAAGCTGAAAATGGTAAAAATGGTTTACAAAAAGCAATTGAGTCAAATTTCGATTTAATAATATCTGATATCAATATGCCTGAAATGGATGGGATTGCGATGTTAAAAAAAATTCGATCATTAGATAAATTAAAATTTGTACCGGTGCTTTTACTTACCACCGAGTCAGATGCAAATAAAAAAGCGGAAGGTAAAGCAGCAGGTGCAACCGGTTGGCTTGTTAAACCTTTTAATCCCGATACTTTAATTGCAACAGTAAAAAAAGTATTGAATTGATTTCACTAAAGCGGAGTTTTTATGGCAACAATATTAGCTGTCGATGATTCAGCCTCGATACGTCAAATGGTAAGCTTTACTATTAAAGGGGCTGGTTATGATGTTGTAGAAGCAAATGATGGTGTTGATGCTTTAACAAAAGCAAAAACACAAAAATTTGATTTGGTTATTACCGATGTGAATATGCCTAAAATGGATGGTATCAGCTTAATTAAAGAACTTCGCACATTAGCAAATTATAAGTTCACACCCTTGTTAATGTTAACCACTGAAAGTGGTACTGATAAAAAGCAAGAAGGTAAGTCTGCTGGAGCAACCGGATGGATAGTGAAACCATTTAACCCGGATCAATTATTATCAACAATTAAGAAAGTATTAGGTTAATTAAAGGTATCAGTTTATGACTTTTGACATGTCGCAATTTTTAGACACCTTCTATGAAGAAAGTTTTGAAGGTTTGCAGATAATGGAAAATGAGTTATTAAATCTGGATGTCGGTGCAGCCGATTCAGAAACTATTAATACCATTTTTCGAGCAGCGCATTCGATTAAAGGCGGTAGTGGTACATTCGGTTTGAATGCAGTTGCTGATTTCACTCATATTATGGAAACATTATTGGATGAAATGCGCGATGGTAGACGTGATGTTACTCAGGAAGCTGTCGATCTTTTATTGGCATCAGTAGATGTGCTAACCAATATGCTTGAAGCATTAAAAGACGGTAATGAGCTGGATCACGAAAAAATATCAACTACACATGATAGTTTAGAAAAATTGTTACACGGTGAGTCAGCTGATTCAAAAACTGAATTGAACACAACTGATGCGTCTACACCATCAGCTAAAATAACTAATGATAGTTCGAAATGGCTGATCAAATTTAAACCACACGAAAGTATGTTACAAACAGGAAATGATCCTGTCAGAATTTTAACTGAACTGAGTAATTTAGGTGAATATACGGTTTCAACGAGTTTATCGTCATTACCGGAATTTAATGATTTAAACCCGGAAAATTCGTATTTATCATGGGAAATTGAATTAACAGGAAAAGTTGATGAATCTGAAATTAAAGAAATATTCGACTGGGTAGAAGGTGATTGTGATTTATCCATTACATCTGACTTAAATACTGAACAATCAAATAAAATTGATGATGAACAACCACCTCCGGGGATTGAACGACGAAAATCAGAAGATCGGCGATCAAGCGATAGACGCGTTACTAAACCCAAAGAAACAGCATCGATTCGTGTGAACATCGATAAGGTAGATGACCTTATCAATATGGTGGGTGAGTTAGTTATAACACAATCAATGTTGAGCCAATTAGGTGAAGCAGAATCGTTTGATCAGGTGCAAATTGAACGTTTAAGAGACGGATTAGTTCAATTAGAACAACACACCCGTGAAATGCAGGAAAGTGTTATGCGCATTCGAATGATGCCGATTAGTTTCGCATTTCAGCGTTTTCCCCGATTAGTTCACGACTTAAGCCAACAATTTGGTAAGCACATTGAATTAAAATTGTCTGGTGAATCAACTGAACTGGATAAAACCGTGATGGAAAAAATTGGTGATCCTTTGGTTCATTTGGTTCGAAATTCACTGGATCACGGTATCGAGTCACCAGAAGAAAGAATTAACGCCGGAAAATCCGATACTGGATTAATAGAACTCAATGCCTATCACCAGGGTGGAAATATAGTAATAGAAATTATTGATGATGGAGCAGGGTTAAACAAAGATAGAATTCTGAACAAAGCGATAGAAAAAGGCATGGCAAAGCAGGATGATAATCTTTCGGACGATCAAATTTATGACATGATTTTTAGACCCGGGTTTTCTACAGCTGAAGTAGTTACCGACGTATCGGGTCGAGGTGTTGGTATGGATGTTGTTCGACGAAACATTCGTTCGTTGGGTGGCACCATTGAAGTTAAATCTAAATCGGGTGTCGGTAGCACATTTACAATTCGTTTACCGCTTACTCTCGCCATTCTAGATGGGCAATTAGTAAAAGTCGGTAATGAAACATACATTGTACCATTAATTTCCATAATCGAATCTCTACAAATTAAACCGGAGTTTATCAGTGGTGTTACCGGGGCGGCTGAGGTTTATAAATTACGTGATGACTATATTCCGATTGTTCGTTTATATCAAATGTTCGATATTATTCCTGTGAATAATAATATTAAAGTAGGTTTATTAGTTGTCGTTGAAGCTGAAGGAAAGAAGATAGCAATATTGGTAGATGATTTACTAGGACAGCAACAAGTGGTTATAAAAAGTCTGGAAACTAATTTTAAAAAGGTTGATGGTTTATCCGGTGCAACTATTCTGGGTGATGGAACTGTTGCATTAATTATTGATATAACCGGATTGATGACGATATATCAAGAGAATAGAGATAAACCGGATTTAAAAGTAATAGAGGGTGGTATCGCCGCCGCGTGAGGAAAATGAGATGGCAGAAGCAGCACAAACAGATTTAACCAACATTGAAGATAGTGATAAACGAGAGTTCCTTACTTTTATGTTAGCGGGTGAGGAATACGGTGTTGATATATTACGAGTACAGGAAATTAAAGGTTGGGACGAAGTAACCAATATACCCAATACACCGGATTATATTCGAGGTGTTATCAATTTACGCGGTACCATCGTACCGATAATCGATATGCGATTACGCTTTAAGTTAGAAAGCAAAGAATATGATGCAACCACTGTAGTGGTAGTATTACGAGTTAAAAATGAAAACGGCAATGACCGCACCATGGGGGTCGTGGTTGATGCTGTTTCAGACGTTTATAATGTACCACGGAGCGATATTAAACCCTCACCTGATTTTGGTATGGCAGTTGATACTGAATTTGTAAATGGTCTGGCGACTGTTGACGATAAAATGGTGATTGTTTTAAATATTGATCACATGCTAAATGCCGATGAACTTGCCGCCGTTGAAACCATAGTGGACGAGGCTTAATTTAGCGAATGCGTGTTATTGCTGTGATGAATCAAAAAGGTGGTGTAGGTAAAACGACGACTACGATGAATCTGGCTCACGCACTCGCCCGAATGGATAAAGAAGTACTAGCAATTGATCTTGACCCCCAAGCTCATTTAACGGCTGGTTTAGGTGAATTACAGCATCTACAGTCTGGCATTGATGAAGTTTTAATTGATGGTCATTCAATTGCGAGTGTTGTACACAAATCACGGGAACATTTAGAACTGCTACCCGCCGGTGAACATTTAGGTGAAATGGAACATTCAACCGAAGGTGGTGCGAAACGCGGTTACAAGTTGGACAAAGCAATTCACGAACAAGTAACAAATAAGGATTTTGTGTTAATTGATTGCCCACCATCATCCGGAATATTAGGCATGAATGCTTTATTGGCTGCAAATGAAATACTCATTCCAGTTTCAGGTGATTTTTTTGCATTACAGGGTTTATCGAGATTAATTACTATTTTTAAGCACATTGAAGAAAGTTTACATAAAGAAACGCGTAAGTGGGTTGTGTTAACACGTTTTCACGAAAGACGAAAATTAGCTCAGGAAGTCCGAGAAAAAATTGTTGGTTATTTTCCGGATAATGTTTTATCGACCCATATTCGTGAAACAGTTGCTCTGGCAGAAAGTCCCGGGTTTGGGCAAAGTATTTTTGAATATCAAGCTTCGAGTAATGGCGCTAAAGATTATAAGGCATTAGCTGAAGATATGGTTAAGGGAAATGTACTTAATTGATTAAAGATAAAATTTATTAGTCGAGTTATAGGTAAGGTTTAACGATGGTCGACACTAAAAATTCGAATGAAATAGAAGACGATACGATGTTAGGAAAAAAATTAAATAGTAATGTTTGTCCATTATCTGACAATTATTTCACTAAGTGTCCGGTTATGCGTACTTATTATTATTTAATAGAAGAATTTTTTGCCTCATGGAGTTGGTCTGGATAAAACCGGCTAACCACAAAATTAGTTATTTTTATATAGGACAGAGTAGTGGCACCGAAAAAGCCAAAAAAACTGGGTTTTGATCCATTATCGTGGATGAACGAGCATTCAGGTGACGAGCCTGACTTGGCGAAATCCAATAAGCGCGAA
The DNA here is from genome assembly GCA_964403805.1 of uncultured Thioalkalispiraceae bacterium. Classification (GTDB taxonomy): domain Bacteria; phylum Pseudomonadota; class Gammaproteobacteria; order UBA6429; family Thiohalophilaceae; genus CAYQUC01. The sequence goes on from CAYOHQ010000013.1 coordinate 17,322, forward strand.
CCAAAAAAAGCAGTCAAAAATAACAAAAAGAAATCTAAAAAAACGAATAGTAAAGTAGCTCATGCGGATCAACATCCACTTGGTTTAAATGTTTCCATTTTAGAAAGCAGTTTTGCAGCTATTGCACCACAAGCAACTAAATTGGTAGAAATATTTTATAATAAATTATTTTCTGCTTATCCTAACGTTAAACCACTGTTTGCCAATACTACTCAAAAAGAACAGGAAAAGAAATTACTTGGCTCATTAAAAGTGATCATCAAAAATTTGAATAATGTTGACGTTCTAGCTGATGTTCTGAGAACTCTAGGAAAACAACATCAGGGGTTTGGTGCGCATCTGGATCACTACCCGGTGGTTCGTGATACTTTATTATCGGCAATGCAGGATGTTGCAGGTGAAGCCTGGACTCAGGAAGTTTACACTGCCTGGTTAGATGCTTTAAATGTAGTAGCAAAGATAATGACTGATGCTTATACAGATGAATCAACGCTCAAAGTGAATCCAGAAATTAATACTAAATATATATCACCATTAGGATTGGATGTTGAAACACTAGAATTGAGTTTTAAGCTAATAGAGCCTCAGGGTGAGAAATTAGTAATTCGCTTACATGATGAGTTGTTTGAACGGTATCCTGATATTATCTCATTATTCAAAAAAACGACACCAGAAAAATATCAAACGGAATTACTGGGATCACTTCAACTGGTTGTTGAAAATTTACGCGATCCAGATTTATTGACAACCGTACTGACCGAGATGGTAGTTCGACTCCAGGCGTACGGTGCTGAACCAGCTCACTATCAATATGTAAATTTAACTTTATTAGATGTAATGCAGGAAATTGCTGGTTCTTCATGGACGGATCAAATTCAATCTGCGTGGACGCAGGCTCTTAATTTAATCGCAACGGTTATGACCGATGCATATAGCAACATAGAGGATAATACAATGTCTACAAATGTAACTGAAATGGGTGCAGGACTCACAAATGAAGAACGTGTTGAATTAGTTCGCTTACGGTCGGCAGTTTCGGGTGCAATGCAGCCGATGATGATGATTGATCGGGACTTTATAATTACTTATATTAATCAAGCGACGATAGACTTGTTAACAAAGCATGAAGCTACAATTGCGACTGTATTTCATGGGTTTAGAGCAAATAATGTTATGGGTGGTTGTATTGATCAATTCCATAAAAACCCTGCACATCAGCGTAATTTACTAAGTCAGCCCAATAATTTACCGTATACTGCAGAAATTGAAATTGGACCGTTGATGTTTAAATTGAATGTCAGCGCAATGGTAGATGATAGTAATCAATATATCGGTAATACATTGGAGTGGTCAGATATTACTGAAGAGAAATTAAAACTTGCAGAAGTCTCAGGCCAACTTGAAGCGATTAGTAAATCCCAAGCAGTAATTGATTTTGAAATGGATGGTACAATAATTAATGCCAATGAAAATTTTCTATCGACTATGGGTTACACTTTGGATGAAATTAAAGGAAAACACCATAGTATTTTTGTTGATCAAAATTATAGAAATAGCCTAGAGTATAAGGATTTCTGGACCTCTCTCAATCGAGGTGAGTATCAAGCGGCAGAATATAAACGGATCTGCAAAGACGGTAAAGAAGTTTGGTTGCAGGCTTCTTATAATCCAATTTTAGATTTAAATGGTAAACCATTTAAAGTTGTTAAATATGCAACTGACGTCACAGAGCAAAAAGTAAAAAATTCAGATTATTCTGGACAAATAGATGCCATTGCAAAATCTCAGGCTGTTATTGAATTTAATATGGATGGTACAATTATACAGGCTAATGAAGGATTTTTATCAACTATCGGTTACTCACTAAGTGAAATTAAAGATCGACACCATAACATCTTCGTGGAACCAGAGTATCGTAATAGCTCGGAATACACAGAATTTTGGGGCAAACTTAATCGTGGTGAATATGTAGTAGGAGAGTTTAAGCGTTTAGGGAAAGGTGAAAAAGAAGTTTGGTTACAAGCATCCTATAACCCAATAATGGACCTAAATGGTGTTCCCTATAAAGTCGTTAAATACGCAGCAGATGTGACAGAACAAAAGGAACTGGGTTTTACCATTGAGAAAATATTAAAAGAAACCAATCATGTCATGAAATCATTATCTGACGGAGTTTTAACACAAAAAATTGAAGGCGAATACACCGGCGATTTTTCTACTCTTGGAAGTTCAGTCAATAATAGTATTGATAATTTATTAAATATGGTTACTCAAATTCGAGATTCTGCCGATAGTATTGCTTCATCATCATCTGAAATTGCAGAAGGAAATGCGAACCTAAGCCAACGTACTGAAGAACAGGCATCAAGTTTAGAGGAAACTGCATCGAGCATGGAAGAAATGACCTCGACAGTAAAACAAAATGCAGATAATGCCAGAGAGGCTAATCAACTAGCACTTGCTGCATCTACCCAAGCTCAATCTGGTGGCGAAGTTGTAACTAAAGCAGTAACTGCAATGTCAGAAATAAATAATTCGAGTAAAAAAATTGCGGATATTATTGGTGTTATTGATGAAATCGCATTTCAAACCAATTTGTTAGCACTAAATGCAGCCGTTGAAGCTGCCCGGGCAGGAGAACAAGGCCGTGGTTTTGCTGTTGTTGCGGGTGAGGTTCGAAACCTGGCACAACGATCTGCTGGTGCTGCCAAAGAAATTAAGGGTTTAATTAATGATAGTGTTGAAAAAGTTGAAGATGGTTCACGTTTAGTTGATGAAACGGGTAAAACCCTTGATGAAATAGTAAATGCCGTTAAAAAAGTGAGCGATATCATTTCTGAAATTGCAGCAGCTAGCCAAGAACAATCATCGGGTATTGAAGAAGTCAATCGAGCAATAACTCAAATGGATGAAATGACCCAGCAAAATGCCGCATTAGTAGAAGAAGCTGCCGCAGCCGGTGAAGCGATGAATGATCAAGCTGGAGGATTGAATGAGTTAATGAACTTTTTTGATATAGGTGAAAGTTCACATCAACCCGAAGTTGCCGCCAGGGTTCGTCCTGCAACAAGACCGCAACATGCACCAGTTAATAGTTCCAGACAACGACAAGCACCAGCAGCACGAAAACGTCCTGCCATGAAAGACGAGGGTGATGAGTGGGAGGATTTCTAATTGTCAACAGCAAGAAAGCTGGGTGATACAAAAAATCGCGAATTCGAATTTACTGATAAAGATTTTTATTTTATTCAAGAATTAGTTTCTGATAGTACAGGGATTGTTTTATCTGAAGGAAAACGCGATATGGTCTATAGTCGCTTAACCCGTCGAATTCGTGAATTAAAACTCACTAGTTATAAATCGTATTGTGATCGATTAAAAGATGGTGATAAAGATGAACTAATTGCATTTACTAATGCGATTACTACAAATTTGACTTCTTTTTTTCGTGAGCCGCATCATTTTGACTTTCTTAAAAATACGCTATTACCTGATTTTAAAAAAAATAAGGTTTCACGTAAACTACGAATATGGTCTGCGGGTTGTTCATCTGGTGAAGAACCCTATTCAATTGCTATGGTCGTTCACGAAGTGTTTGAATCTGTTTTGGATAGTTGGGATATTAAAATTCTGGCCACCGATCTTGATAGTAATATGGTTCAGACTGCAGCAAATGGAATTTATTCTGATGAACGAGTCACTGGATTAACCCATTCACGATTAAAAAAATACGTTAAAAGTGGCTCTAATCATAATGCGGGAAAAGTGAAAATGTCACCCAAGCTGCAAAAAATGATTACGTTTAAAGAACTTAATTTAATGAATGGATGGCCTATTAAAGGACCATTCGATTTTATGTTTTGTCGCAATGTTGTTATTTATTTTGATGGACCGACTAAAAAAGTGTTATTTGATCGATACGCCGATATTCTTGCCCCAGATGCTCATTTGTTTATTGGACACTCTGAATCGCTTAACAATGTAACAACACGATTTAATTTATTGGGTAAAACAATATATAAAAAAGAAAATTAATCAGAATGAGTATCATGGAGAATAAAATCAATAGTTTAAGTCAGTTTAAGAAAGAAAGGCATGAAGGAATACCTACGTGTCTGCCTGGTTTTGAGCATATTAATCGATACTGGGATAAGATGCACAATGTCTATTCTGCAAAAATTTTACCCGGTGAATATTATGTTACAACTCAAGGTGAAATGATATCAACCGTTCTAGGCTCGTGTGTGTCTGCCTGTATATTAGATCCTATCATGGGGGTTGGTGGTATGAACCATTTTATGTTACCGGCAACCAAAAACACACTGGATACAAGTGGTAGC
>CAYOHQ010000014.1:0-21439 GCA_964403805.1 uncultured Thioalkalispiraceae bacterium
GGTGTATTTTGTGCCTCTGGTGGTGTTGAGCCACAATCTGAAACCAACTGGCGTTATGCGAATGACTCTGGTGTAGCACGTGTTATTTTTGTTAATAAACTCGATCGTATCGGTGGTGATTTCTATAGCGTTGTTAATCAAGTAGAAAAAGTGCTTGGTGCAAATCCAATGGTTATGGTTTTACCAATTGGTATTGAAGATAATTTCACAGGCTTAGTTGATTTAATCACACGTAAAGCTTGGGTATGGGATGAGTCAGGTCAACCAGAAAATTACACTATCGAAGAGCCACCTGCCGACATGGTCGACAAGATGGAAGAGTACCGCGAAAAATTAATTGAAATGGCCGTTGAGCAAGACGACGATTTAATGGAAGCATATTTAGACGGTACCGAACCTTCAATTGACGATCTTAAACGTTGCATCCGTAAAGGAACAATCGCATTAGACTTCTTCCCAACATACTGTGGTTCTGCATTTAAAAACAAAGGTATTCAATTAATATTGGATGCAGTTGTCGATTACTTACCAAACCCAACAGAAGTAAACCCACAACCGTTAACCGATGACGAGGGTGAAGAAACAGGTGAATTCGCAATTGTTGATGAAAAAGAGCCTTTCCGTGCATTGGCATTCAAAATTATGGATGACCGTTTCGGTGCATTAACCTTTGTTCGAGTCTATTCAGGGGTTATCAATAAGGGCGATTCTGTTTTAAATACCTTCACCGGTAAAACAGAACGTATCGGTCGTATTGTAGAAATGAAAGCCGATGACCGTGTAGAACTTACTGGTGCTCGTGCTGGTGATATCGTCGCTTTCGTTGGTATGAAGAACGTGCAAACGGGTCATACTCTATGTGATCCGAAGCATCCTGGCACACTTGAGCCAATGGTTTTCCCAGATCCTGTTATTTCAATTGCTGTTTCACCAAAAGATAAAACGGCATCTGAGAAAATGGGTATTGCGATTGGTAAAATGGTTAAAGAAGATCCTTCGTTTCGCGTTGAAACCGATGAAGATTCTGGCGAAACAATCCTTAAAGGAATGGGCGAGCTTCACTTAGACATTAAAATCGACATCATGAAACGTACTCACGGTGTAGAAGTTATCGTTGGTGCACCACAAGTAGCTTACCGTGAAACGATTACACAAAAAGTTGAAGATTCTTATACGCATAAGAAACAATCTGGTGGTGCAGGTCAATTTGGACGACTTGATTACACCATTGAACCTGGCGAACCCGGTTCAGGTTTTGAGTTTGAATCGATTGTTACGGGTGGTAACGTGCCACGTGAATTCTTGCCAGCAGTTGAAAAAGGTTTTAAACAATGTAAAGACCGTGGTGTTTTAGCGGGCTTCCCTTGTTTAGATTTTAAAGTCGTTATAACCGATGGTGCTTACCATGCGGTGGATTCATCTGCCATGGCTTTCGAATCAGCAGCTAAAGGCGCTTATCGTCAATCAATGCCAAAAGCCGGTCCACAGTTAATGGAACCTGTTATGAAGGTTGACGTATTCACACCGAGTGATCACGTTGGTGATGTTATCGGCGATTTAAACCGTCGACGCGGAATGATTTCAGGACAAGATGCAAACCCAACTGGCGTACGCATTAAAGCAGAATGTCCATTAAGTGAAATGTTTGGTTACATTGGCGATTTACGTACGATGACATCCGGTCGTGGTCAGTTCTCAATGGAATTCCATCACTATGCTCCTTGCCCTAAAAACGTAGCTGAAGATGTTATTAAAGAAACCTTAGAACGTGAAGCAGCTAAGAAGAAAGCGAAATAAAGAAAAGAAATAATTTCTTTATAGTGAAAGGCCGCTGACGTTAAACGCAGCGGCCTTTTTTTAGTGGCCGTTATTATTGGTGGATTTAATTATACGATAAAATATCAAATATTTATGCTGCTATAATTTGCTCCAATTGAAATCGATTTAATGCCGATATAATAGCTTTCATCGAAGTGCTAACGGCCGGCATCACCCGCCGGGTGATCGGGTGCATGCTCTTGTTATAGGGGCAACACCTAGAATAAAATTGTTAGTCAATCTTTTTAAAATTACCTAGCTTCCATGAACCATTTTTTTTAAATGTAGTTTTGGATCCATACGTTCGTGAAGTATCCTCACTACAAGAATTGATGAGGAAAGATTTTTGTAGAAAATTATGTGGCTTTCGTGAGAAAAACGTAAATACTCAGGCAAGATTTCTTCAGCACTGTGCCCCATATTTGGATTGTCAGCTAATAATTCAATACATTCCTTTAGCGCTACAAAATAGTCTTGTGTTTGAGTTACACCAAAATTCTTTACTGAGTATGCAAGAATTTCTTCAACATCCTTATCAGCTTCTTCCGTAAATTGATATTTCACCGTTTGTTAGCTTTTACGTCATTCCAGATATCATCAAGAGTTCGTTTTGAGATACCACTTGATTCACCTTTTTTTAAAGCTTTCACTAGGAGTTCACGCTTATTTTGAGCATCCTGATCCTGACGAATTAAGTCGCGTACATAATCGCTAGCATTGCTGTATAAGCCGCCTCCGACTTGATCTTCAACCCACTCTTTCATTGGGTCTGGTAATGAAACATTCATTGTTGCCATAATTATCACCTCTGCATAAATTATGGCACATATTGACAATCTTTGTCATAATTATCTTATTTTTCAAAGTCCCCTTTGCACGAATCTACCCTCATTTTGACATTTCTCGTCAAAGTCTTATGTGGTGAACGGGTCGGTTGAGGCAGAAATATTAAACGTCGCATATGCAAAATAGGCCTAATTTTTAAAGATGACATTAAGATTTACCAGACTCACTTCTCAATGCAACACATAGGCGACATTGAAAGGGTTTTCACACAATAAAATATGAGTGAAAACGGACCTTCATTTATTTTAACTGGCCGAGCATTTCCGGCCAGAAATTGACACTCAACGCCTTGCTAAGCGGCGTGTTTTTTACGTCCGCTTGAGCTACTTGTTGTGTGTGCAGAATTCAGATACTAAGTGTTTTAGTATTATCATATAGTTTCTATTTCATTCATTAATTACACAAAACCCATTACCAAAAGGATCTGCGCAATAAGCAATTGAGCCCCAATCACCATTATCTCCTCCTTCATGTAATCCTCCATACTTTAGTATTTTTGATACAAGTTCATCAACATTATCGCAAAGAAAATCTAAGTGAACAGGTGTCCAATGGCGCTCATAGTCACGGCCAACATTACTTGATTGAAGTGGTTTTGTTCCAGATTCTTTTTCTTGCAGATAAATATCTGAGTTTTCTACAGAAAGAACTACCATATCTGAACCTTGGTCACGAATTTTCTTACAGCCAAGTGCCTCAATATAAAAAATTTCTGCCTTTTTCAAATTTGCGACATCAATACTTACTGATATTTTTATCATAATATATTTACCTTTAGGTTAATTTTCGATTAAAAAAAGAAAATTATACCGCATACCTCCTGACACCGTATTGTCAGGAGGTATTGTAATTATACTTCCTTGCTTCAGTCACCTAACGACTCAATCAGCCGCGCCGTTTTTTGGCGTCGGCTGGATTGAATTGTTAAGTATTTTTTGTTTTTTTTCTTTAAGCTTATGCAAATAACTTTGATCTTCTATCAAATCTTTATCAAAACTATATTTTTTATCTAGCTCAACAGCTAACTCCAGCCATTTCACAGCCTCATTAATATCACCATACCATTCTGATGTTTCTCCTAGGTTGTTATATGTAAATGCGAGGTTATGCCAATCTTTATTTTCTTTTAGCTCTTCAGCTGCTTCTTTGTATGTAGAATACGCTTTCTCTAGTAACTTATAATACTTCTCTTCACTTTCTGTATAGCCGGCTTCTTGTAATGGTCAAGTTATTTTGGAAAAAATTTAAGCCGCATTTTTTAATTCCATTTTTTTCTGGGCAGGTGTTACATAGCCCAAAGTAGAATGTAATCGTTTGTAATTGTAAAAATGAATGTAGTGCTCAACCACTTTTGTGGCTGATTCATGATTCATAAAACTTAACTGATTCAATCGTTCTGTTTTTAAACTTCTAAAAAATCGTTCCATTACCGCGTTATCCCAACAATTTCCACGCCGACTCATGCTTTGAGTGATTCCAAAAGTGTTAAGGTAATCCACAAATCGGGTTGCTGAATATTGAACTCCCTGGTCTGAATGAAAAAGAAGTTTTGTCGTATCCGGTTGTTGTTTCTGTATTGCCTGTTTCAATGCCTCAATAGCTAAATCAGTGTTCGGTTGTTGCGACATTGCAAAGCCAACAACTTCTCTCGAACCTAGATCCAAGACACTCGCTAGGTAACTCCACCCTTGATGTGTTCGAATGTAGGTAATGTCGCCAACCCAATGAGTATTGATTGTGCCAGGATTGAATTGCCGTTTAAGCACGTTAGGTGCTTTGTCATGCACTTCTCCTGAATCAGGGTAGTGGTGTTTCTTCTTCGGATTTATCGCAACAACATGCGCTTTTTTCATTAAGGTTGCTGTTTTATAAATTCCCAATTGATGTCCATGTTGGCGAAGTACCTTGAGCATTCGTCGTTTTCCGTAGGAATTTGTAGTCTCGATAGCAGTCGCTTTTAGTCTCGCTATTATTTGTTCTTCTTCAAGTTTAATCGGCTTTTCTTGCCGATGATAATAGTAGGTACTTAGCTTGATAGTAAATAACTCGCATAACTCGGTGACTGTATAATCATTATCTGCCTTGTTCATCTTTGATATCAACTCCATTCGTTGTTGTCTTGGACTAACAAGGCTGTGGCCTTTTTTAGAATTTCATTATCTCGTTTGGCTCGCCAGAGTTGTTTTTCTAATTCCTATATTCGCTGCTGATCGGCTGTAAAGGCTTTTTTACCTTCGGGTGTTTTTCCTTTTAGCTCTAGTTGATATTGGCTTTTCCAACGGGCAACTGCGGTGGCTCCGGCTCCACAGATATCCATCACTTGGCGGGTACTGTATCCTTCAACTACCATTAGTTTTGCGTACTCACATTTTTGTTCAACTGTAAAACTGACTCTCGGTTTTCTTGTTTTCTGTTGGCTCATAATTGTTCCTTTGTATTTCACTATTATAAGCTATAATTCTTTCCAAGGTTATTAGACCACTACAACCACTACACTCATTTATGTTTGAAAGGAGAGTATAAGTGAGCACTCCTGACACCCTTATGTCAGGAGTGATTTCTTTCAGTTAGATTACTTAAACCCATTAACCGCTCAATAGTTGCTAATAATGATGTATGATCATAACAAGTATGATCGATTACACCTCTTTTAATTAAGAGAGAAACGATGATGGTGGGAACGCGGATACCTAATTGATCAAAGGAAAAATTATTACAAACAATTCCTTCCTCACCTTCGCCAACGTCAATTTCTGTTTGAACAATATTTTTTTCACCGTAAATTTTGATCAAATCTTAAACTGAACTATCTTTCGTGATTTCACCAACATTTAATTCTACGATTATTAACCATTTTTTGATTTGTCTGAATTAACATATAATGAAATAAATAGAATGTTACTCAAAATTAATAAACGAAACATCATTATTAGGTTTTGGCTTGAGACTAGTCAGATTTCTTGTCGTCCTTTTCATGCAATAAATCTGGGTAATACTTTTTCATCCATTCTAGTGCTATGTCCCTTTTCGTGACATATTTAAGATAGAAGTTAATAGGGACACCAATCTTTCCTTCCCCTGCCTTGACGATGTAATCGTCCAGAGCAACCATCATCGAATTCAGATTAATCACTTGATTGGCTTCCCCATCCAAATTACCAACAGAAGAAATGGAGGCTGAAATATAATCTGAATTCATCTTCTCGATTGATTGCCCTTTTTTCGCGTCAGCGCCACCTGCGGTAAGAGATGCGACTGATGAGTCGCTAGCACCTTGCATCTTTGCAAGTTGCTTCATATTTTCCGCAGGATCGTTTTTCATACTCTTAATGATAGCTTTAACCTGATTGGACTTGATGGATGGAATAAGACCCATAGTAATAACGGAACAATGAGATTGTATATTCGATGTGCTTAACAAGTTTTTTACACTTTTTGATGTCTGGGCATCCACGCCGAAGGATCCAGAAATGCTCTCCAGAAATAAATTGGTTTCAATCTCGGCGCGAGCCTGGGTCGCCTTTGACTTAACCGATTGCGAACTTTTTGATTTCGCAACCTTCTCGAAATGAACAAATCCAACAAAACTCGAGCCGTAGGTGGCTCCAATAATGACCGGCATTGCGGTCTTTTGGTCACCCGGGTTAATTTTTGCCACGGCTAACTTTTTCATTTCGGTGGGATCTTCAACGGGCATACTACTTTTTCCTCCCGATGGATGAAAAACAAAAGATTCTACTGCCGCATCAGGATCTAATATTAGAGGGGAGAACACTTGAGCATTCCGACTGGTGCAATTGGCACAAATTACCATAGTGCCAAAGACGCCATGATTATCAACTGCTGATGTCGAGGCTTTATGTGCCGAACTTCCGGCCTGACCACCAAATTTATTACCTAAAAAGCCTGATACTTTTATACCAACAAATTTCGAAATTGAATTGGCACCGGAACGCGAACTCTGTTCATTTTTTTCATACCTAAAGTACTGAACATCCATATCCATCGAATCTGAACTAAGCGGTAAACTCTGAAGTTGCGAAGCTGAAAAGTCGACCGGACTTTGAAGTTGACTACCAATTTGTTTTTGGCCTTGTTTGGATTTAGTTTTAGCAATCTGTGCTTCTGCCTTCATTACGACCTGTGCCAGTGTTCCTGCTGACTTGGCAACATCATTCATAAGTTTGTTTATTTGTTTGGATAAAGCTTCCATTTGTTCTTCCGTTGCACCGAGGCTTACCAACTCACGCATCGTCATATCCAAACTGAGTTTTTGGCGCAACAAAGCATTGAAGTGATCCCGCTCAACATCAACCGGTTTTTGCAAATCGGCAATGGCTTTGAGTTGCTTGATTTTGTCAGGATCAACAATCATACCCAAGACCAAGCTTGGATCAAAAGGAATAGTGGATGTTGGCATGCGGGCTCTCCATGAATATATGTTAGGTTTTAGTTTTTACATCCGTCCAAAAATATTTTCGGACAACGACCGGCTTAAATTAATTAATTTAGCATCATCGATAGCCTTGCCCATAATATTGTTTGTAGCGAATCCTTTAGCAACATACACCTGTTAAGAAGTGCTAAGCTTAAGTAAGATCAAATTATTCTTAAAGGTCTTATTTTTTTGTCGCTTGATTGAAGAAGACTAGCTTCAATAGTCCCTTCGGACACTTAACTTATTGTTGTTGTTTTAAATCCTTTGTTGTCTACAAAAATTAGTATAGCCAAGTATGGTTAAATAACAATGATGCAATACAGATCTAAATTGTCTGACCTTCTCTTCTTGCGTTTGGATATCTGGATGCTCAGCAAGCTGAGATTTATCAATTATATTTCTCTATAATTTCCTCCAGGGTTTGCTCCAAGTTGATCAGCTTGATTTTGAATACCTAGTAGATTCTGTGTAACCGGATTTGGAACGTGACCCTGTGGCAGATTAGCATTAATTTTGTTGAGAGAGTCTGCTAACGCGTCCTGCGTAAACTGTTGTGAAAGTCTATGATCGTGAACTGCAAGGCTTCTCTTGTAGTTTTTTGTATATCCGGTTGGGTCGTACGTAATAGTAACTCTACACCATGGCATGATTTTTCTCCTTTTGATCTTTTATGTGTCTTATTGAACTAGAATCTTATGTGCTAAATGCAGATACACATAAGACTGACGAAATATTTCAGCCTAACGTCTGGGATAAAGCGCGCATTGCTTTTTTGTGTCGTGCTAGGCATTATTTTTTAAATATCAACTGGTGTTCCTTCTTCACACAATATTCTCAAGTAATAGTAAATGAATAAACATTTAGTAATGTGTTTCATTCTGTGTACGTTAAAGTACCTGGAATCAGAATAAAATTACAACTCCACTTTTAGCTTTGGCCTTCATTTAAAATAAGTTTTTACTTTGACACCAAATATTTATTTGTTATAAGTGTGAAATGTAAGACTGGCCTATAACCGTTTATTGCTGAATATGCTTGTTTGCCACTAACCGCAGTCGATCTTGGCAGGACCACAAAGTATAACATCTGACTTAAGCGGGATAAGTGTATTGCTCGGATGCTTATTGTGCCATTGGCAAAATGGAATGATCCATGCAATCCGCTGTTCCGATCCAACTAACTTAACATGCGCACCAACTTCCACGACATTGCGACAAGATTTCACAGGTAGTTGCAATCTAGTCCCTCGCTCCCAGTGACTGAGCCAAGTATTTGGTCTAGTTCTACATACACATTTACGGCCGGAAATCCCATCCATATTTTTTACATGGTCAGTCATAGCGTACTCCTATTGGTTGTCCAAGAAAGCGAGAGCGAACGAACTTAATTGCCTTGTTATGTGATGTGATGGAGTTAGACAAAATGAGTTTGCTCTTTCATTACCTTAGTATTTTAATTTAGCACATAAAGTAAGAAATACAACCATGATAAGGTGTTCTAGTGTGCTTACATTTAGCTTGCCGAAGATGCTAAATATCTTGATGATATTTTTTTATTCCGATATTCATGTGCTAATTTTGTACTTTTCTTCTTTGTGTTTTGAATCAATCTGGAACGTATTGTTATGCCTTAATTTTCTGACAAATTGAGACATTTCATCATTGCTTGATATTATGATGATTCTTTTATTTTCCATATCCATTTCACTGATAATTATTGGTTTAGCTATATAAGGAAATTGCCAAATTATTTTCGCCAGCGAAGGGATAATTTTAATTTCAGGGCAATTATCTGGTAAGCCTGGGCGAGAACTAAAAAGATAACGCCAGTTTCTTTTTACACAACGCAGATAGCATACACTCCTTGGGAAATCTAACAAGATAGTGATATCTGCAGCCTGACGTGCAATTGAAGAAACACCTTCAATAATCCATTGCGGCTTTTCCGAAATTTCTTCTTCAAGGCTTTTTCTCTCATGCAATGGTGTTTTTTCCCACCCTTCCTTCCAAACAATCTTATCTAATCCGTAAACATGAAGCCCAAGTATGTCTCCAATGTTTTTAGCAAAGGTCGATTTTCCGCTTCCCGCATTTCCTGTTATATGTATACGCATATATTTACCAATTTTTAGGCATAACAGTCAATTATATCACCACAACCTTTCTCACTCAAAGACAGTGGCAGTATTTTATGTAGATTTCAATTAAATCATAATCGATAGCAACTTTCGCGATTATATAATTTCGACATTCGCCATCACAATATAGTATTTTATGCTTATGGAATTTAATTTTATTATTTATTAACTTTATGAATTGAATGTTTATCAACATCTAACGCTGCTTCATGTAGAACTTCGGATAATGCCGGGTGTGCAAATAGCGTTAGTGCCAGATCTTCGCTACTGGCTTTGAATTCCATTGCGATAACTGCTTGCATGATTAATTCGGATACTTGTGGTCCAATCATGTGCACGCCGAGAATACGGTCTGTTTTGGCATCTGCCAATATTTTTATAAAACCATCTGTTTGTGCTACAGCTTTAGCGCGGGCATTTGCGACAAAACGAAAAACACCGGTTTTAAAATTGACATTATTTTGTTTTAATTGTTGTTGTGTTTGCCCACACCAGGCAATTTCAGGATTGGTATAAATTACAAAGGGAATAATATTGTAATCAACTTTACTGTAATTACCGGCAATTAATTCTGCTACCATTATGCCCTCTTCCGAGGATTTATGGGCAAGCATCGGGCCTCGTACGGCATCACCGATGGCATAGACATTGGCGATGTTTGTTTTGCATTGCTCGTCTACTTCGATAAAGCCTTTTTTATCTTTTTTTAGTTTTACCGTGTTTGAGCAGATGAATTTTGTGTTTGGTAAACGTCCGGTTGCTACCAAGAGCTTTTCAAAATTTTCTGTATGTTCGCCTTTTGAATCTTTATAAGTTAGATTCACGCCATTGTTATTTATGCTTGTATTGACTACTTCGGTTGAAAAATTAAATTGTATGCCCTGTTTTTTCAGCAATCGATTGGCGAGTTTTGCTATATCCGGATCCGCATCGGGTAATAGTGAATCTAAAAATTCATAGATTACGACTTTTGTACCATATCGTTGCCATACGCTGCCTAATTCCAAACCGACAACACCGGCACCAATAATGGCGAGTGATTTAGGGACGGGGTCAAAATCCAGTGCACCGGTTGAATCGACGATAGTATTATTATTTATTTTCGCTGCTCTTAAAGGTGCCGGAATTGAACCGGGAGCGAGTATACTATTTTTACCACTGATTGTTTTTTTTGATTTATCGTGCAGCTCTATTAACACCTGACTATCAGTTTGCAAACTTGCTATTCCTTGATAAACAGTTATGCCATTACTTTTCATTAACACGCTTATACCGCCAGTTAACTCATCTACAATTTTTTGTTTGCGTTGCAATGTGACAGCAATATCTAACGAAACCTGATCGACGGTTATGCCATGCTGTTGAAGTTGATTTTGTGATTGATAATATAATTCGGACGATTCCAGTAAGGCTTTTGACGGGATACAACCTACATTAAGACAGGTTCCGCCCAACGAGCTGCTGTTATCAATGATTGCTGTTTTTTGCCCAAGCTGCGCACAGCGAATTGCAGATACATAACCTGCAGGGCCGGCTCCTATTATTATGACGTCATAATTGTCCATCTAAATCTCTAGTAAAATTCTGGCAGGATCTTCCAGTTCTTCTTTTATGGTTACTAAAAACTTAACAGCAGTGCTACCATCGATGATTCGATGATCGTATGAAAATGCCAGATACATCATTGGTCGAATGACGATTTCATCATTTTCAACTACCGCTCTTTTATCAATTTTATGCATTCCTAAAATACCACTTTGTGGTGGATTTAAAATTGGCGTTGATAACATGGATCCAAACACACCACCGTTAGTAATACTAAAGGTGCCACCGGTAATTTCTTCGAGAGTTAATTTCCCTGTTTTTGCACGTTCGCTAAAATCGACAATTATTTTTTCTATACTAGCGACACTGAGACTATCAACGTCACGTATAATAGGAACGACTAATCCTCGTGGTGAGCCGATGGCAATACCCATATCAATAAATCCATGATAGATAATGTCTGTACCTTCTGTTGAAGCATTCACATCCGGAAATTGTTTTAGTGCTTCGACTGTTGCTTTAATAAAAAAAGACATAAAGCCTAAACGTACACCATGCGTTTCTTCAAATTGTGTACCGTATTTTTTTCGAAGATCAACTATTGCTTGCATATTAATCTCATTGAATGTAGTTAATATTGCAGCGTTTTGTTGTGCTTCTAATAAGCGCTCTGCTATACGAGCACGAATTCGAGACATCGGTACGCGTTTTTGAAAACGCTCGTCGGCTATGGCGATTTCCGGGTAGTGTGTTTCGGTTGATATTACTTTTGATTCTTTTGTTGGCGCTACTTTGTTATCCTGATTTATAAATACCAGTACATCTTCTTTCAATATACGACCATCTCTACCGGTGCCAGTGACTTTGGACACATCAATTTTATTTTCTACTATCATTTTTTCTGCTGAGGGTGATGGGCTTGCATTATTTTTTTCTACCGCATAATGATCAGTTGTCGATTTTGATTCAGATTCTTCTCGTTGTTGACTTTTTATTTTTGCTATTATCTGTCCTGATACAACTGTTGATCCTTCTTTCTCTAATACATCTTCAATTACCCCCGCAATTGGGCTGGGAATTTCGAGCATGACTTTATCTGTTTCAACATCGGCAATGACTTCACCAATATCGACATACTCACCCACTTTTTTATAAACAGCTGCCAGCTCACCATCGTTAATAGATTCAGGGAAAACCGGGACAACAATATTTTCACTCATTGCGTATCTCCATTACTATACAAAACCATGAACGTCACCAAAGGCATCAGAAATCAGACGGGCTTGTTGTTCTTTATGAATATTAATATTGCCAACAGCAGGTGCTGCTAATAAAGGCCTTCCAGCATATTCTAAATATTTATCTCTTCCTAAGGCATGACGAATATGATGCTGACTTGAATACCAGGCACCCTGATTCATCGGTTCCTCCTGACACCAGATAAATTTTTTCACGTTTAAAAACCGGGTTATTTCTTTTTCTATTTGTTTTGTCGGAAAAGGATATAGTTGTTCTATACGTAAAATGGCAATGTCCGTTCTATTTTGTTTTTGTCGCGTTTCATTTAATGCGTAATAAATTTTACCACTACAAAATATAATGCGATCTATTTTATCATTTTCATGAATTTCGATATCCCGTCTTACAGTTTCAAATTCACCATCGGTTAATTTAGATAGATCACTCATTGCTGCAGGTAATCGTAATAGACTTTTGGGTGACATAATTATTAACGGTCGCCTGCAATTCAGTAACATTTGACGACGCAGTAAGTGAAATATTTGAGCCGCATTACTGGGTACACAAACTTGTATATTATGTTGTGCACATAATTGTAAATAGCGTTCCAGACGTGCTGATGAATGTTCTGGTCCCTGGCCTTCAAAGCCATGAGGTAATAACATGACTAGTCCACACAATCGATTCCATTTTTGTTCACCGGCACTAATAAACTGATCAATCACTACTTGTGCATTATTGGCGAAATCACCAAACTGGGCTTCCCATATCACCATTGTTTTCGGATCGGTTGTGGCATAGCCGTATTCATAGGCCAATACTGCTTCTTCTGATAATGGCGAGTTACTCACTAAAAAAGTAACCTCGTTGGTATTTAAATTCCGAAGCGGAATATGCACACTGGTATCTTTTTGATTATGCAAAATGGCATGACGGTGAAAGAACGTTCCCCGGCCACTATCCTGACCGGATAAGCGAATTGAGTAACCATCATTAAGCAAAGTTGCATAAGCCATCGTTTCAGCAAAACCCCAATCAACCGGCTTTTCGCCATTAGCCATAGAGTCTCTCGACTTTAATATTTTTTTTACATTGCGATGCAATTCAAAACCTTCAGGAATTTTATTAATGCGTTTATAACAATCTTGTAGAGTTTCGATATCTACTTCGGTAATCACATCAGAATTAAATGGAAAGTTTGAATCACATTGATTATATTTACTCCAGTCAGAAACATATGGATACTTGAAATTTTTAGGGTAAACGTATTTATCGACCATGGTATTGCCTTTATCAAGCCCTACACGATAATCAACTTTAAATTGACTCAGTTGTGCTTTAGTAATTAATCCTTCTGTAATTAATTTTTCACCATACAGCGTTAAGGTTGTATTTTTATTATGAATAATTTTATACATTTGTGGTTGAGTTACCATCGGCTCATCTGCTTCACTGTGCCCATGCCGTCGGTAACTCACCATATCAATTACAATATCTTTTGAGAAAGTCATCCGGTAATCCAGCGCTAATTGTGCGGTGAATAACACGGCTTCAGGATCATCACCATTAACATGCAATATTGGTGCATTCACCATTTTTGCAACATCGGTGCAATACATTGTTGAACGAGCATCTTCTTGTTTACTGGTTGTGAATCCGATTTGATTATTAACAACAATATGAATAGTGCCTTTGGTTGAATAACCGCGAGACTGTGACATATTAAAAGTTTCCATTACCACACCCTGTCCTGCGAAAGCAGCATCACCGTGAATCACTATTGGGATAACATGTTTACCTTCTTTATCACGCCGACGATCTTGTCGTGCTCTTACCGACCCTTCAACAACCGGTGCAATAATTTCGAGATGCGATGGATTAAATGCTAATGCAACATGAACTGGTCCATTGCCAGTATCCAGATCGGTTGAAAAGCCCATATGGTATTTAACATCACCGGTGCCTAAGGTATTAACGGATTTACCTTCAAATTCCATGAATAAATCCGATGGCGTTTTTCCCATAATATTAATTAATACATTGATACGACCCCGGTGTGCCATGCCTATCGCCATTTCTTCAATATGATGCTCGACACCACCGCGCTTAATAAGCCCTTTTAATAATGGAATTAAACTTTCACTGCCTTCCAATGAAAAACGTTTTTGACCAACGTATTTTGTATGCAAGTATTGTTCTAATCCTTCGGCCGCAATTAAATTTCGTAACAATTCAATTTTTATTTCATCACTATAAGATAATTCACCGCGGCGAGATTCGAGATATTGTTGTATCCAGCGTTTTTCCTGAATGTTTGACAGATGCATGTATTCTGTACCTAATGAACCTGAATAGGTGGACTGTAATATTTTAATAATTTCTTCTAATGTTAACTGTTTTGCTCCAATCAAAGAGCCAGTTTCAAATGTTTGTTTTAAGGTCTCTTTTGTAAATTGGTAATATTCCAGCGTTAACTCGTCTATAGAATTTTTTGTGGTTTGCGGGAAGGGATTAGTATTGGCGGTTTGATGTCCTAAAAATCGATAGGCATTAATAAACTGCAAGACTTTGATTTGTTTTGGATGTACATCACTGCTTGATGATTCATCCCGGCGAGATCGTTTCTTTGATCCTCCTTTTCTGCCACGGATTTGCTTAAAAAAAGCGATAAACTCTTGCCTGATATCATCAAACGAGACATCGGTTTGCAGTTCGTTAGTATTTTGCAATCGCTCAAAATAGGCACGCCATTGTGCCGTTAGCCGATCCGGATCATGCAGAAATATTTCATATAATTCTTCTAAATAGCTTGAATTTGCCCCTGCTAATGCTGAATTATTCCAAATTTCCTGAAGTGATTTTTTTTTGTTCGATAAGTCCATCAATATTTCTCAGTTATACTAAATATATAGTGCAATTCTGAGAGACTGCATTAATTAATGGTCAATCAATTCGTTATTTTAATACTTTTTAGGTAAAAAGCCGCCCTCGCATCAGACACGCTATTACGCATCTAAACTGACCAGGGCGGATTTTTATTTGTAACTATTCAACGAAACTTAAAAACAAGTGGTTAAACAAATAAATACTAAATCCACCGGCTTCGGAACCGGGATAGCCCAATCAAGACACGCAAAAGATCGCCATCCATGGCGCGCTCGAGTGCCGCGTCCTGCGGCACACGGTCTTGCTTGGGCTATCCCGATTCCAAATCCTCATTCTTTACCTCTTTTCTATTTATGCTAAATATTTACTTTTATTTTATTACAATTGTGGTGCTGTCGTTGGTAGCTCCACTACTGTTTTGGCCTTAAAATCTTTAGGAGCTGAGCCAAAATGAGTCACTGTACCACGAATCGCCACAGCGGTAGTATCAGGATAAACCGGTAAATTTAATGTCCCTGTATCGATTTCATAGTTGTCCGCTACAGCATCATTAGTATTATCAATACCGCTGCCTGCAAAATTATAAAGTGTTGCGGCTCGACCATTAATGGATCGTAAATTAACCACGAGTGGTACTGGCTGTTCAGGAATAGCTACGGTAGCAACGACGTTTGCTTTTAAATCCGAAAATCCAATTCTAGCATAACCGTTACTGGCATCGAATTGATAATTCGTTGAAGTTTCATCAGTGACTGTTCCAAACAGTGTTACACGGGAACCAACCGAAATATCGATAATGCTATGATCCGCCATCGACTGCTGTACTTTTACAATGGTGCTGTCTGCCAGCTGCACTGTAATAGCATCATTAAAAAGAATACGTCCATCGGCTCGTGTCACTATGCCGCCATGAACTTTGATCGTATTGGCTGTGCGTGAAATAACACTGCCCTGCACGACATCAAGCGTACCACCTGGCACACTGCTACCAGCATAGACTTGTTCTGCTTCAAATCGTAATGGTTTAAATTTAACATTACCTCGAACGACGACACCGGTTAGTCGATCTAAAGTCGCCATCACCTCTAAACCCGAAGTCCCTTCATAGGAGATTTTATCAATTTCATATTGTGTCGTATCGTTAGTAACCACTTTTAAATTTCCAAAATGTTTTTTATATTGAACTAGACGATGTCTAAATGGCCGAATCAACAATTCAAAACTATTATCAGCAACATCGACAGCTCTTAATGGCCCACGTAAACGATGTTGTTTTGATTTTTCGAGATCGACCGACGCAATTAGTTTGGGTTCAACAACAATACTGGCACTAGTGACCGATACAGTAACGGTATTTGATGCTTTTAAATCAAAGTCTAAGGTTAAATGTTTAGCTAAACCGGGGGCGACGGGCAGTGTATTTCGACCATCCAGGCTAACTGAGACTTCCACAGTGCTAACATCATTACCACTCGCATCTTTGATACTGGTAACTTGTATTGCTTCTCCAGTCGCAGCTTCAACCCAGATATCCGCGTTACTAAAATCCAACAGCATACTGCCCTTTACATAGCGACCATTGGGAACAGTGGCGGCCGTTATGAATTCAGTTAAATTGGTGTACTCGGTAAAATCGATTCGACTACTTGTTGGCAATGTCTCGACTACTCGGCCGTCGGCATGGGTCATTTTAATTGACAGAACATCCACGCTATAGCGAACAAAATCACCTTCGGCGTCTGTTACTGCAATTAACACCGTCCCCGTATTAGTTGAATTTGCAGTTGGATTACCAGCGGCTGAACCACCACCACATGCTGTCATAGCTAGAGTGCTTAGTAGTAATAAACTCGTTACACGATAACGGCCTAGCCAGTTTTTTAACCCATAAAAAGGATAATTGTATTTCATTTGCTTATTCTCCATTAATTTATTCTCTATTTTGTAATCACCATCACAGCGTTCAAATTAATCAATAAGCGATACTTTTGACTGTAAAGTGAGACCTTACTTTAATAACGAATAAGCAATACAAAGGTTGACAGGCTTTAGAAATAAAAATTGTAACTATTTAGCGTATTTAAATAGTGAGGAGTATTAATAAGCTAATCGATAACACGATTCTTAATTGATAAAAGAATATAGAAGCCCCATACCACCGGTTACTGCAATTAAGGTCATCATTCCGACTTTATATCGAAACAATGCTACAAATGAAGCGATACAAACAAACACAGCGAACCATTCTACTTCAGCGAGTTTATCAAAATCTTCTCCCATGCCATTCGGCCACATTACATGGTAGGCAAAAAACATGGCCAGATTTAAAATCACGCCAACTACTGCGGCGGTTATCCCCGTTAATGGTGCTGTAAATTTTAAATCATTTCGTGTTGCTTCGACTAATGGACCACCTAATAAAATAAATAGAAAAGAAGGTAAAAACGTAAAATAGGTGGCAACCGATGCGCCAGCAAACCCGGCCAAAAATAATGACTCAGCGCCGAAAATTTCTTTTGTCCAACCGCCTACAAAACCAACAAATGAAACAATCATTATCAGTGGCCCGGGCGTTGTTTCACCGAGCGCTAAACCATCAATCATTTGAGTCGGTGATAACCAGCTATAGTGATCAACAGCACCTTGATAGACATAGGGTAATACTGCATAGGCACCCCCGAATGTGACCAGTGCTGCTTTGGTAAAAAATTCACTCATGACTTTAAGATCACCAACTAAAGCCCACCACGCTATAGCCCATAACAATAAACCAATAATGCCATACGCTATAAATCGTATTAACTTAAACTTTGCGTGTTCTGGTGCCGGGGTATCATCATCAATAATGGCTTTACCAAACTCTTCATTACTGGCTCCATGACCACCACCCGCAGTGAATTTTGAAGGCGCAAACCTGGAGCCAATAAATCCAATCAGACCAGCGGCTAAAACGATATAGGGAAACGGAATATTGAAGACAAAGATCGCGATAAATGCACAAGCCGCTATTAGCCATAGCACTGCATTTTTGAGTGCCCGTGAACCAATTCGATAGGCTGCAAAAACAACAATCGCCGTCACCGCAGGTTTAATGCCATACAACACACCGGCAACAGCACTAACATCACCGAACACCAAATATATCCAGGTTAATGCGCTTAATATTAACAACGATGGCAACACAAACAAACCGCCAGCAATGATACCGCCAAAAGTACCATGCATTAACCAACCAATATAAGTTGCTAATTGCTGCGCTTCTGGCCCAGGAAGCACCATCGTATAATTCAGTGCATGCAGAAAACGGTGTTCTGATATCCAACGGCGTTTTTCAACCAACTCTTGATGCATCATGCTAATTTGGCCAGCTGGACCGCCAAAACTGATAAATCCCAACTTTAACCAGTAAAGAAATGCTTCAAGCATCCCCACCGGTGCAGGAACTTGATCTTTTTGTAATTCTTCTGTCATACCGCATCCTGTCTTTAATCGGAAAAAAGTGGCCGCTAATCCGAATAACCCGAAATTATGCAAATAATACACTAATATCAAGGTATAAATCTAAAACAAGGAGTATTCAGATGACTAGCGAGTTCAGACAGGGAGAATCAGGAAATATACCGTTTCGAAGTGGACGGTTTTATAATATCGATTCTAATTGGTATTTTTCGAGTCGCGAACAATCTGACATCGGGCCTTTCCCCAATAAAGAAGAAGCAAACGAAGCTTTAGACGTATATCTTAAAGATGTTGCTACATTGAGCGGTTTAATTCTGGCCTCTTAATTCATTAAATTAGCCGAAGAGTAGTTAATCGTTCAAAATAAATTAAATATAATAAAATCAATTAATTAGAATAAATTAAAGTTAAATAGCAGCTTGTCGATTTATCCAATACAGTCTAAAATTGAGATACAGTTCTCACTTTGGCAGTATGCGAGGTAAATTATGAATAAGCATCGTAACGGTGAAGATGGTCTGATTCCATTTCGTTCTGGTCGATTTTTTAATATCGAAACAAATTGGTACTTTGCCTGTCGGGGAGAACCTGATGAAGGCCCTTTTGACACAAAATCGGATGCTGAGGCAGCCCTTACATTATACGTAAGAGGCACTAATACATTTGATGATAGAATACTACCTGATAGTTAATATTCAACCGCCTGGTTTACATTAAACCAGACGATAGTTAAATTACCAGATTACTCGTATAACTCGTGTTCGCTCTCTTCGCCTAAAATTCGTGGCTTCAAAATTAATTCTGCCAAACTATCATGATCACGCTCAAAACCACGACTGCGTTCTTCATATAAGGTTACAGCGACTTTTGCAGTTTCTGTTTGCGATAAATCTTTCTCTACTTCATCAGCAGTACTTAACACGGTAGTGATACACTGTGCGAGATCATTAATATCAATTCGCTCATTTTCATTAATACCGTATTGTAACCACTGAGGTGTAACTTTTAATGCATCAGAGACTTTCTTGATGTTATCGATAGTGATATTGCCACCATCTTCCCATAATGAAACCGAAGCTCGGGATACTTCTACCCTTCTTGCCAGTTCAGCTTTATTTATGCCATTTTGTTCTCGTGCTAATTTAATTCTTTGTCCAATCATTTTTGTCTTCCATGTGTCAGGGGGGGATTACATGTTAAACATTATTAAACGTGCTTAACTGATATATGACTTGAATTCACACTAAATATATATCAGTCAAAACATTTAATTATCAATGCTTTGAAATAATCAATTAAACAAATAGTTGATAATGTAATTCGTATTATGTATTGCTTCATCAACAATGTGAATCACTTATTACAGTTAATAACTTATGTGGATATAAAAAATGTTATACAACTGTTAAATGTAATTCGATTATGTAAACTTCAATTAATCCTAATTAACAATAATGTAAGTGTAAGCAATCAACCTTAAGCTAGGATTAACAGGTTTATTGTGTGTAATTATGATCGTTAACATTTTTAGATTCAGTTTAATTTTACTGCTTAATAGTTAACCATATTTCTGCAAATATCTGTGACCGATGTTGTATTATTCACAACAATTTTACCTCTGTAAAAAGATGAAAATAGCAGCAAATTTAAAAAATATCACCGCAAATTAAATGCTAAATACACGTTTAACAGCTAAGGTTAATTTATACCGTATTTAACATGGTGATTAATATTCACTAAAGCTTTTTATTTTACTATCGGGTCTAAAGACATTTATTCTAATATGCCCAAACTATTAACGCCGTCATTACTACTTGCATTTTTAATTATTACAATAGTGTCAATACTGTTTGGTAATTTTTATCAACACCTTGCCACCTCGGATTTAATATTAAATAAAGAATCAGAGAATGCCATTCTAACAAAAAATTTTAAGAACTCACTAACCCCTGAAATACAAAAAACTATTACTGATATTAATTTATTAACATCCAATTCTGTAAAGCTAAGCAGCAATCTGAATAATTTAAATCAATTATTATTCGATTTAAGTAAAACACATTCTAATATCAATATCACTTTACTTAATCTCAATGGTTTCGCAATTG
Source organism: uncultured Thioalkalispiraceae bacterium (assembly GCA_964403805.1). GTDB lineage: Bacteria > Pseudomonadota > Gammaproteobacteria > UBA6429 > Thiohalophilaceae > CAYQUC01. The sequence continues at coordinate 20,477 of CAYOHQ010000014.1, forward strand.
CAGAATCCAACCCAAATAACGATTTCTTAACTGAATCTCAAAAAAATGATTTTAAAAACCTTGTTTTAAATGGTAAGAAAAAATCTGAACTGGTAGAATTTTCAAATCACAGCAATGAAAAATTTAATTATTCTTCATCCCGGCCGACCGATCCCTGGGACGTGGGTGGCAATGGCGCTTTCAGCTATGGCAAAAAAGGCCTGAAAGCGAAGGACTTTACCGATGGACTTTCCAAAACGGCCTTCTTTTCGGAACGGACCAAGGGCAGTGGCAACAATCCGCAGAGCGATTTGCCGACCAAAGCCGAAATAATCTCCATGCCCGGACGACGAAGTGGTCCCATCCCGGTGGATCAGATTTATCAGGCCTGTTTGAATTACCAACCCAAAGTGGACAGTTTCAATTTTGCCGCGGCCGGCCGCTGGCCCGATGGGGACGACTGGTCGAATGGCTGGCCCTTTGCCGGCTACGATTCCACCGAGTACAACCATGTGGCCGAGCCCAATTGGGGTGGTTACGACTGCGGCGGCTTCAGTTCGATTCCCGATACTCCCGGAGAGCACGCGATCGTTGCCGCCCGGAGCGAGCATCCGGGTGTCGTGGTGGTGGTCTTTGGCGATGGTCACACGGCGATCATCAACGATGGGATCGATTTGGCCACCTGGCGGGCCTTGGGAACACGCAACGGAGAAGAAACCATTGATGGAAGTTTCTAGGCAGGGATTTCTAACACCGGGGATCCTTCCTGGCAGGGAAGGCCGCTACGAGTGGTTGCTGAATGACGGCAATTTGGTTGCGAAAACCGAGGCCCGTTGCCACCTGGGATCATAACGCATGATGCGAAGTGGATTGATTATCGTTTCGGCTTATGGAGTGTTGGTCTTGGGAATGGTTGGCTGCAATTCTTCCAACCGCCAGGCTTCCAAGCGGGAAATGGCGTATCGATTGGTCAACGAAGCAAAC
>CAYOHQ010000015.1:0-21054 GCA_964403805.1 uncultured Thioalkalispiraceae bacterium
TCAAAAGAAATTAGAATGATAATAAAATAAATATAAATTTTAACATTGTTCATTTTTAACTTTAAATCGGAACAGAGTGTTTATGAGTAAACAAATTGATGTCATATTGGTTGATGATAACCCGAGTGATGTGAAACTCATTTATAACTATTTATCCAAATCCAACAATGAACAGTTTTCGTTAACGAGTTTTGATCGCATCGGTGATGCTATTGAAGAATTGGGTAAAAAATCCTATAACGTCATGTTGCTCGATTTAAGTTTACCGGATGGTTCGGGAATTCGGATTTTAAATAAAGCACATCAAGTCGTACCCGATATGCCGATTATTATTATTACCAATGAAGAGGATGATGAGCTTGCGCTTAAAGCAGTAAAATCCGGTGCGCAGGATTTTATTGTCAAAAATACTTTTGACGCCAGTTTATTATTTCGTTCTATTCGGCATGCTATTGAGCGCAAACGACTTTGGGTTAAACTGGCTCAAACCGAAAAGCGCGAGCACTTTCTTGCGACGCGTGATGTTCTAACTGGATTACCGAATCGGTATACTTATAATGATCGCTTAAAGCGTGGACTTAGTTATTGCAACCGTTACGGTGGTAAGTTAGCCGTGATGTTTATGGATTTGGATAGATTTAAATTTGTAAACGATACGCTTGGTCACAAAGTTGGCGATATATTATTAAAAGATGTAGCTAAACGAATTCAAACTTGCTTACGAGAGACTGACATTGTTGCTCGGTTGGGTGGTGATGAGTTTATATTTTTATTACCGAAAATTGATCAATCACTAAAAGCCGCTAAAGTGGCAAAGCATATTTTACGAGTATTAAAAAAACAGTTTTTCATAGAGGAGCAGGAGATTTATATCAGTGCCAGTATCGGAATTGCGATGTACCCAAATGATGGTGAAGACGCCACGCAATTAATTCAAAACGCCGATATGGCAATGTACAGTGCGAAAGAATCAGGCCGTAATAAATATGATTTTTTCACTAAAAAAATGAATCAAATGGTAACTAATCGTTTAAGTTTGGAAAATGATATTCGTGCGGCTTTAAAAAATGACGAGTTCTATTTGGAATATCAGCCTGTTATCGATACTCGAACCAGGAAAATGGTTGGTACGGAAGCACTCATTCGATGGCAGCACCCTAAAAAAGGCCGGTTATATCCAAACTCATTTATTAGTATTGCTGAAGAAACACGTCAAATAATTAAAATTGGTAATTGGGTATTGGAGCAAGCTTGTCTTCAAAATAAAAAATGGCAGGATAATGGCTTTGGCGCGATTCGTATTGCAATTAATGTATCCGCTGTGCAGTTTACTCAAATGAACTTTGTGACTAAGGTGCGTGATATTTTAGAACAAACCGGGATGGATGGAAAATATCTGGAGCTCGAGTTAACCGAAGGTATTTTAATGCAAGATGTTGAATTTACAATTAATGTTTTATCAGAATTACGCAGTCTTGGTATCCGAATTTCGATTGATGACTTTGGTACGGGTTATTCATCCATGAGTTATCTTAAAAAATTTCCTTTGGATATTTTGAAAATCGATCAATCATTTATTAAAGATATACCTCACGACCCAAAAGATTCCGCGATAGTTACTGCGATTGCAGCGATGGCTAAAGGACTATCGTTAGAAATTATTGCAGAAGGAATCGAAACGCCTGAGCAAAATCGTTTTATTAAAAAAGTGGGATGTCATAGTATGCAGGGTTTTTATTTACAAAAGCCGATGGCTGCTGCAGCAATATCGAAATTAATAAGTCAAAAAATATAAAAAAATTAAGCTGATTTTAATTCTTCCAAATCTTCAATAGCTTCTGCTGCAATTTCTTTAACTTCTTTATTTTTATCGAGTAAACAAATTTTTAAGGTTTCGATGGCATTTTTATTTTTAGTTAATGACAAATAAAAACAGGCATCACTTCTAATTCGGGCAAGATTATTTTTTGTCATCATTATTAATGCTTCATAGATAGGCTCGAATTGCGGTGCTTCGAGTGATTCAAAAATAGCTGAGATACCAACGCGGATAGATAATGAGGTATCAACATCTTCAACCAGCAATAACATGGCGTGTAACCAATCTGGATATTGGTTTATTAATGTAGTCAGTTGATTTATTTTTCCCTGATCTAATAGCATTAGACAATATTGACTAACACCTTCGAAGGTCTTGGTATTATTACACCATTGCTGTAATTCAGTTTCAGAATGTAAACCTTCAAGTTCAAAGTGGCCTAATGGAAAAGCAAATTGAAGCCATGGCACACTGCGGGTATGATATATTTCAGCTGCTTCGGGTTGTTCGATTAAATTGATAATGTGTAAACTTGATAATGTGCCAGACTTTATTAACGGTTCTAATCCTGCCAGTACTGTAGGACAATGCGGACAACTTGATGTTAGTAACATGGTGGCGTTGATGCCTTTTATTGGTCGTGTTACTTGGGTATTTTCTGAAGTCATTTTTTATTACTATATTTAGCCATTCTTAAAATAATCTTAGTCTAATTATTATTACTGTTTAATAGTACTATGTTAACACTTAAAAAGTAGTGTGATGAAATCGATATTTTACGAATATAGTAAAATAGTTTGAACTAATTGGTAACAACATAGTCTACTACAGTATGCGCTTGTCAGCGCTTCTCCGCTTTACTCCCTTGCGGAGAGCACTATTCGGTTCCCAAGCCGAATAGCTATTTTAAACCCGGATTAATGCGATTATCCGGGTTTTTTTTTCATACGGCATCAACTGAAACACTATCCTCAAGCCAATCTACTATAATTGACTGTGCCTGTTCTACGCCCAATTTTTTGGTAGCAGAAAATAATTGAATCGTTACTAGTGGGAAATCGGTAAGCGATTTTTTAACTTGTAACAAAGAGGCTTTAGCCGGGCCTTTTTTAAGCTTGTCTGCCTTGGTTAATAATATGTGTACCCGCATGTTGGCCGAATCACTCCAGTGTAACATTTGTTGATCAAATTCGGTGAGTGGGTGGCGCACATCCATTAGTAGAATTAAGCCTTGTAATGATTGCCTTGTCTCAAAGTAACTCGACATTGCATCACCCCAGTCACGTTTCACCCGAGTGGGTACTTTGGCAAAACCGTATCCAGGCAAGTCGACTAATCGACGATTATCATCAAGTTTGAAAAAGACCAGGTGTTGGGTACGCCCAGGTGTTTTACTGATTCTGGCTAATGCCTTACGTTGCGTTATTGCATTTAACGCACTGGACTTTCCAGCATTTGACCGACCAGCAAAAGCAACTTCATAGCCACTATCGGCAGGTGCTTGAGCAGGTTTCGGAACGCTGATTAAAAACTCGATATTTTGAAATTCTTTTTGGTGCATAATTAGGATTCAGCCTCAGTACAGCTTGTGTTTAATAGACTGTAGTTTAATGGTTATTTTGTTATTGTGTTGCAAACGCACTATATCGGCGCCGATATCGAAAATCTATCCCTATATACATTAACTATATAAGGTATGGTATGGAAATAGGGTAAACTGAATCATTACAGGGTCCATTAGCCATCGGTATTTAGGTTAAATTGCTAGCATCGCAACGGCTTTGCTTGACCAACGTCGTTCAAATTGGTATATAAGGATTCCATAATTTACGTTGCAATGACATTCACTTGTAATACTGGCATCAAACCCATGATTTAAGTGCTTTTGAATATAAACTGCAATCGACACAAATTTTTGTATTAGGAGTAATTAAAATGAAAACAATGAGTTATATCGTATCAACTGTATTATTAATGTCTGCAAGCAGTGTTTTTGCTGCTGGCGATGCTGCGAAAGGCGAAGCGGTTTATAATAAAGCGTGTTTTGTTTGTCATAAAGCCGGTGTAGCAAATGCACCTAAATTAGGTGACAAAGCAAACTGGGCACCTAGAATCAAACAAGGCGAAGCCAAATTGGTTGAACATGCGCTTAAAGGTTTTAAAGGCAAAAAAGGCTTTATGCCCGCTAAAGGTGGACGTGCTGATTTATCGGATCAAGCTGTAACTGATGCAGTTGCTTTTATGGTTTCAAAAGGTAAATAAGCATATTCAATTCATTTAAGACGTTATTTACGATAGGTACGCAAAACATGTCAATTAAATTCATAATGGTTAGTTTATCCGTTGGTGTATTAGCCGCTACATTGAATACAGCCGTTTTTGCAGCAGGTGATGCTGCAGCCGGAAAAGCGAAATCAGCAAGTTGTGCTGGTTGTCATAATCCTGATGGTAACAGTGCAAATCCGATGTGGCCTAAGTTAGCCGGGCAACATCCAAAATACATAGCCAAACAGCTGACGGATTTTAAAGCCGGTAAAACGCGTAAAGATCCTCTAATGGCGGGTCAAGTAGCGGCATTAACTGAAACAGACATGCTTAACTTAGCGGCTTATTTTTCATCGCAAAAGATTTCTGCTGGAAAGGCTGATGACAAATTAGTTCAACTGGGTGCAAAAATCTACCGGGGTGGTAATTCAGCCTCCGGTGTTGCTGCATGCATGAGCTGTCATGGGCCAAATGGCAGAGGAAATCCATTGGCTAATTTTCCATCTGTAGCAGGGCAACACTCGGCCTATTTGGAAAAAGCGATTAATGATTTTAAATCATCGGTACGATCAAACGATGCTGGAAAAATGATGCAGAATATTGCAGCAAAAATGACAGATAAAGAAATTAAAGCTGTCGCATCTTATATTCAAGGATTACATTAATCAGTCTTTGATATAAAGTGAATAAAGGGTGGTTCTGACCACCCTTTATTGTTTCTGAAGTAGTGAAAATGGAACTGAATTAACATTATAATTATTTGAACCAATATTATAATTAATGTTCATAATAATAAGAATATTAACCATTAATGGTAAAGGAGTGATTAAAAAATGATGAATGGTTTTACAAAAATCAAATCAATTTTTTTAGTGCTGTGTTTAAGTGTTTTAAGTTTAAATGTCAGTGCAGATAATTTTGTAGAGGGTGTGAATTATAAAACAATTACACCTGCTGTTGGGACTGCAGATTCAACTAAAATAGAAGTGTTGGAATTGTTCAGTTATGGTTGTCCACACTGTAATAGTTTTGAAGGATCGATGCAGCAATGGTTAAAATCGAAACCATCAAATGTTGATTTTGGACGACGACCTGTTTCTTTCGGACGTCAGATCTGGGCTAATTATGCACAAGCGTATTACACCGCTGAAGTACTCGAAGCTCTAGATAAAGTACATGCACCAATTTTTAATGCAATTCACAAAGAAAAAAATCGATTAGCCGATGTTGCAAGTATCAGAAAAATATTTATCAAAAATGGTGTATCGGGTGATGACTTTGAATCAACATTTTACTCATTCGCGGTGGATGCACGATTAAGGCGCGACCAACGTAGCTTGGGAAAATATCAAGCGAATAGTGTTCCTACCATGATTGTCAATGGCAAGTATCGAATTGATAGTTCGATGACTGGGCATAGTAATGAAAAAATGCTGGAAGTCGTTAACTTCTTGATTAAAAAAGAATCAAAAAAATAAATAATAACGCGCCATTATTTCCATAATGGCGTGTGTTAATCAGTGCTAATTTAGCCAATCAATTTTCATTCCAGCACTGAAATACTCTCAATAAATTCAATAAAGTTAGGCTACTATTGGCCGATATTTACCCTATTATAATACTATAGGTTCTGACGCGATCGTTTGCTTTATAAAATAGACTGGTTACTATGTTATATACACTTGATTACTCTTAAACAAAGAAAAATAATATTTCAGATAATGAATTCTACCACAAACATTGCGATTAATAGTTCACACTTCGAAGAAACAAAATCGAATACACTTGAGTCAGGATTAGTAAATGAAATCAGTGTCATGAGCTATAATGTGCAAGTTGGTATTAATAGTGCACGCTTACATCATTACTTTACTCATAGCTGGAAGCACGTCATTCCACATTCGCAGCGAATTGTGAATATGAATCATATTGCAAATTTAATTAAATCTCACGATATTGTTGGTTTGCAGGAAGTTGATGCCGGTAGTTTACGCAGTAATTTTATTAATTTAACAGAATATCTGGCCGAACGGTCAAAATTTCCATATTGGTTTCATCAGGTGAATCGAAATCTAGGTCGTCTTGCACAACACAGTAATGGCATGGTCAGTCGAATAAAGCCAATTGAAGTACAAAGTTTAAAGTTACCCGGTATTATCCCTGGCCGACGTGCAATTATGGCAAAATTTCAGACTACCGATGAACCAATAGTATTTTTTATTTTACACCTTGCGCTTAGTGGACGTGCACGATTAAATCAGCTTAGTTTTATCGCCGATCATGTTAATCAATATAAGTATGCTGTCGTTATGGGGGATATGAATTGTCAACCGGGGAGTCATGAGATGTGCGCTTTATTCAATAAGACACAGCTTCATGAACCATTAGAAGATAATTTTACGTTTCCAAGCTGGAAACCGCAGCATAATATCGATCACATTCTTGTAACCTCGGGCTTAAAAATATCCAGTGTTCATGTAGATGCTCAACAGTTTTCAGACCACTTACCGATTTCATTAAAAATAACGTTACCGGATTCTCTTTATTTAACCAGTGAAGACGTTAATTAACTAATAACCGGATAACTCTATGTCATCTACTGAAATAAAAGATAACGAAAAGGATTGGAAAAAAAAATATTTTGATAGTTTAAGAGAGTTAGAAACGAGCGAAAAAAATTGGGAAAAAATAGAAGAGTTATTACGTTTAGGAATTTCTCGCTTAACAATTATAGCTGAATCAACAGATAACAAGAAGTTAAACGATCAAATTGCATTATTACGAAAATCCATTCGAGAAGGCACAGAAAGTAAGCGATTGGCTTTACTAATAGAAAATATTTCAGATGACATTAAAAAGTTACCTGATGATACTGAAAATAAACCGAATAATAAAACAAAAGATAATTTAACAGAAAACAAAAGTGAGATAATCTTCCTTCTAGGAACAATTCTTGATTCAATAATTATCAATGATGATCAACAACCTCAGGTCAAAAAATTTCTAAAACTATTAAATAAAGCAGATTCAAAGAAAAATGAAGAACTTACTCAGAAATTTTCAGCGTTAATTAGCGAATTAATTGAAAATAACAAAATACCAGTAGTATCACGAGTAGAAGCAGAACAACCCGATCAATTAGAAAGGCGAAAAGACAATCGCGCTGTAGACGATTTAGATCGCGATATTGATCGTTCGATTGATCCTAAGACAAACTCATTAGTCGCACCCGCGGTAGGGGAGTTAATTTTACAGTTAATGTCCCGTTTTCCTCCATCATTTTCAAAAAGACTTAACGAAAAAGAATTAGCACGATCAGCAAGTTCTGCGAGAAATCGTAAGGATTTACTGCAAATTATCGATAAAATTTCTCAAGAGTTATCGCAATTCATTCGAAAACTCAGCTCTAATAATGGTGATGCAGCTAACGGTGAAAACGAATCAGATGGTGAAGTATTAATTCATTTATTACAACGAATTAGTTTACCGGATTATTTATCAGAGCAAGCTTTAAAAATAAAACAGGATATTGAAAAGGGTGATTCAAATAACTCGATAACCAGTTTGGTTGAAGCAACTGCTGATTTAATTATGCAGATGCGTGTGCGCCTACAATCTGAAAAACAGGAATTAGAACAATTTCTTACAGAAATCAGCAAGCATTTAAAAGCACTGGATATTGATATTCAATTTACTTCCAGACTACGGGATGAATCTGTTGAAAACCTGCATCAATATGATGATGATCTCGAAAAAGAAGTTAAAGGTTTGGAAACAGGCATAGAAGAAACAAAAGAACTGGAAAATTTAAAAGGCCTTGTTAGCGAAAGAGTAAAGACAATCCGCTTACACATGGGTGCCTTTCGTAAATCAGAAGAACAGCGAAATAATACTGCACAAGAGACTATTAAAAAGCTAACAAACCGAATTAGTGATATGGAGCAGGAAACAGAGAATCTTCGAGAACAAGTTGCAAAAGAACATAATTCAGCAGTTCGAGATACACTCACTAAAATTCCAAACAGACTCGCTTATGAAGAACGGATTAGTTCTGAAATAGAGCGTTGCAAGCGCTATAAAAGCTCAATGGCTTTTGCTGTTTGGGATATTGATCACTTTAAAGGTATAAATGATCATTATGGTCATATTGCCGGAGATAAAGTGCTTGCTGTTATTGCCGAAGTATTACGGCAAAATCTGCGAGCAGCCGATTTCATCGCGCGATATGGTGGTGAAGAGTTTGTTGTTTTAATGCCCGAAACAGAAATTGATAAAGCAGAAAAAGGCTGTGAAAAAATTCGACTCGCTATCGAAAACTGCAATTTTCATTATCGGGATACTAGTGTCCCGATAACGGCATCGTGTGGCTATACTACTTATCAGGAAAATGATACTAAAGAAAGTTTATTTGAACGCGCAGATAAAGCGTTATATAAAGCAAAACAAACCGGTCGAAATAAATGCATTAAAGCCTGATTTAGTTGCTTGTTAATATTTTATTACAGAATGAATTTAAATTATCCATATAGCCAGTAATAATTTGGTATTCTTCATTTTTGCACGCTAAAGAAATTTTATCACTAAAATCAGTAATTTCAGGGAATCCAAATGGTGTTCCTATTGCTTTTAATTTGTGAGTTTCATTACCAAGATCTTGCCATGCTTTATTGTCATAACAGGAGTTTATGTATTTAAGCCTATTCGGTAAATCCAATAAGAAATTTTCAGTTAATTTTTTAAGCTTGTTTGGCATATTTTTATTAAAATTCGACTTTTCCCTGGTATTTAAATATTTATATAATGTTTTAGTGAAACGCGCACTGTCGATTGGTTTTGTTAAAAATTCATCTGCACCTGCTTTTATGCATTTATCATAATCGGATTTCATCGCATTGGCAGTTAAGGATATAATGGGTATTTTTTTTTCTTTTAGTCTGATTTGTTTAGTTGCCTCAATACCATCCATTACCGGCATTTGCATATCCATCAGAATTAAATCAAATTTTTGTGTATCGACTATTTTAACGGCTTCTTCACCGTTATTAACAATCGTTATTTTTGCACCGGTTTCAGTAACATACATTTCAATTAATTTTTGATTATCGATAGTATCTTCTGCCAATAGTATGTGACCAGTTAATTTAGTATTGAATGGGGCATTATTTTCTTGATGGTATTTTTCTTTTACAAGTGAATAAACTAACATTTCGTCTGTAATATTTCCGGTATTAATATTAAAACTGAATTTGCTGCCATGCTGCGGTCTAGATTCAACTGTAATATCGCCACCTAATTTTTGTGAGAGCAGTTTACAGATATTTAATCCCAGGCCAGAGCCACCGTACTTTCGCGTGGTACTTGAATCGGCCTGGGTAAACACCTCGAATATTTTATCTTGTTGTTCAATGGTTAAACCAATTCCAGTATCAATAACATCAAATATTATATTTTTTGTTTTTTTATCAAATGAGATATTGATGTTAATGCCACCGTGTTCGGTGAATTTTATGGCATTATTACATAAGTTAAATAAAATTTGTTTTAATCGTATAGGGTCGGTATTAATCACTTCCGGTAATGGGAAAGTATAATTAATTACAAAATTCAGTTCTTTTTCTTTTGCATCAACAGTTAAACTAGATTGACATTCTTCAATTAAAGGAAAAAACGGGCAAGAGATAATTTCGATATCTAATTGACCTGCTTCAATTTTGGATATATCCAGAATATCATTAATTAGCTGCAACAGGTGCTGGCCATTACGGTGGATGCTTTCAATATTGGAATATGAATGATCGTTTTTAACACTTGATTTTCGTAGTATATCTGAAAACCCGATTATAGCAGCAAGCGGTGATCGAATTTCATGACTCATCGTTGCTAAAAACATCGTTTTAGCCTGGTTTGCGTGTTCTGCTATTTGTCTTTGATGAATGAATGCAGTTTCAGTTGTTGCTACACGTCGTGTTACGTAATAAGTGATCAGTAAGCCTAATATAATAGCAGTGGAACCGATAATTGATATTAATAGTATTGATCTTTTGTTTTGTATTGAAATTGATTCCAGTTCTTTATCCGCATTTGATTTAAAATTACCTGCGAGTATTGTTAATTGATTACGAACATCCTTTTGAATCGGAATTATTTTAGTTGCTAATGCCTTATGGGCTTTTTTAATTCGACCCTCAATTAAGTCAATAACGGTTTTTGATTGTTCTTTGCCACCTTTACGAATTGATATTTTTGTTTTTTCAAATAAATCAATGTCTTTTTGTTTATGTAATCGTTCTTCAATGGCATTGAACGATTTAACGAACGTTGAGGCATGTTCCCCAAATTCCATATACATCTCATCCTGTAGAAAAAAGTCTTTAGTTTGAGCCATTCGATATAATAGCAAGGCACGATTATTGGCGGAATCGCGCATAATGAAAGCATGTGAGACTTCAGTGAGCTCGTTCGTTACATTATTAATTTGCTTTTCGTTATTATGAATTCGTGTTATGGCGATAGCCATTAAACTACCTAGCAGGATTAATACACTAAAAAATCCTGAGATGATAATTATTTTATTACGAGAATTAAAGTGCTGATCAGTATTTATCATAATAATAACGAGTTGGATTTATCATGTTGGTATCGGTTAATCGGCATGGTTCTTTAACAGCGTAAAATCACAGATTTAATTTCCTTTATTTAAATAGGATTTAGTCTATTTAAATTGATTTAATCGGTTTACATTTCATTTGTCTCAAGGAAAAACACAAGCTGACGATACTATTTTATGCACTAACAGCAAAATTACTATCGTTTTTTATGGTTAATTAATGGGAACAGGAATGTTTAAACTGCGTTCAAATGTCAAATTTATTGTTTGGTTGGGTTTTGGCTCTGTAATATTATTAATGCTAGTTTTAAGTTCGATAACTATTTACAAGTTAAACCAGCAAGCTCATCAGTTTAAAAATGTTGTTACTATTAATTATGCAAAAGTGAGCCTGGTTCATGAAATGCGTGATTCTATTCGGCTACGATCATTGAGCTTGAATAAAATGGCATTATCGGACGATATTTTTTTTCGTGATGATGAGAAATTATATTTTAATGTTTTTGCAAATCGCTTTCTTCGCGCTTTTATAAAATTTAAAGAATATGATATTAATAAAACGGAATTGGAACTGACTAAATCAGTTCAAGAGAAGGTTAATATTGGTTTTCCATTAAATCAAAATGCCCTGGAAATGCTACTTAATGATGATGACATTGTAAAAATCATTCCAATTATCGTTAAAGCACTTCAAGCACAAGAAAATATTCTAATTGAATTAGACAAACTTATCGCACTACAACAATCCTCAGCTGAATTGGCTGTGCATGCGACAGAAAAAAACATGCAGGATATGATTTCATTATTAATAGTAGTTGTGTCGATATCGATACTATTTTCAATGATTGTTTCACAGTCAGTTAGTAAAATTGTTTCAACTAAAAATACAGAATTGGCCAGAGCAACAGTAACAAAATCAATGTTTCTGGCGAATATGAGCCACGAAATCAGAACGCCATTAACGGCGATAATCGGCTTTGCAAAATCACAAATGATTCCAAATTTACCCGAAGATCATAATGAACGGGCAACCAAAATAATTTTACGCAATAGCGAGCATTTATTAACAGTTATCAATGATATTCTTGATTTTACAAAAATTGAATCCAATAAACTCGAGTTGGAATATACCGAATTTTCAATTTTCAAATTATTAGATGATGTACAGTCATCACTAACCGGACTCGTGGGTGAAAAAGCAATAACGTTCAATCTGAATTATAATTACCCACTGCCGGATACAATAAAAACAGATAAAACACGTCTTCGTCAAATATTGATTAACCTGGGTGGCAATGCCATAAAATTTACGAACGAAGGTTTCATTAATTTCAATATTCGTTATGATCGAATAGAAGATGATTTATACTTTGATATTAATGATTCTGGTATCGGTATGACACAAGAACAACAGGAAATAGTGTTTCAAACATTTAGTCAGGCAGATATTACAACAACGCGTAAATACGGTGGCACTGGTTTAGGTCTAACTATTTCAAAAGAGCTGGTTAATAAATTGGGTGGTGATTTATCAATTATTAGTGAGGTTGATGTCGGTAGTACTTTTAGTTTCAAAATTAAGAATCATAATGAAAATCTGAGCACCAAATTCCTTAATCTTGCTCCCGGTATTATTGAAGTTAATAATAAATCTAAAAAAACAGCCGACACTGAAGAAAACCATCTTGTTCATGGCAGTGTATTATTAGTTGAAGACATGCCCGATAATCAGGAATTGATTTCATTTTACCTTCAGGAAATGGGTGCAATCGTAACAACCGTTGAAAATGGTAAAGTGGCTGTTGATATTACAGAGAATAAAATTTTTGATCTAATATTAATGGACATGCAAATGCCGGTAATGGGTGGTTTAGAGGCTGTCCGTTTAATACGCGAACGTGGCGATCAATCCCCGATAGTAATGTTAACCGCCAATGCGTCAAATGAATTTAAGGTTGAAAGTGTTAATGCTGGCTGTAATGATTTTTTACCAAAACCAATTAATGAAGAAAACTTGCTCAGCATGGTTAAAAAATTTCTAAGAGTGATAAAACAAAATAATAGTGTAAAGCCAGGAAAAACTAACAAAATTATAACAGTCGATGATAACGCTGAAGCTGAAGATGAAGCTGATCCTGAAGTTATAATTTCATCATTAATAAAACAGGACCCGGTTAAATACAGTAAATTTATTACAAAATTTGTGAACTATCTGCCAACCTATGTTGATGAAATATCAGAATCCATAAAAATAAAAAATGATATCGAGTTAAAAGAGGTTACTCACAAACTAAAAGGCGTGGGTGGTAATATGGGCTTTCAAATTTTAACGGATATTTCGGCTGAATTTGAGATTGCAATTAAACAGGGTAATCGTGACGAGATAGCACGTCTTTTTGACGAATTAAAATCGGCTGCCAAGAAAATTTATCGCGGAAATGAGTTTGAATCGAATAAACAACAAGCCTGATAATATTACATGGATCGCTTTTATCCTTGTATAAACTATGGTTAAATTTCGTCATTATTTTTAAGATTCTTGATGCTCAACCAGAGAGTCAATAATCAACTAAATGAAGGCCGCATATATCATCCCGATTTGAGAAACGCTATAATTGCGCCAAAAATTTGGGACTTAAACTGGCTATATCGCAAATAGCTGTATTTAAGTCAATTCTATTGTAAATATTAAGTTTGGAGAGATTTCGTGAGTCATTCAGATAGTTCATTTTTTAAAACCTTGGTCATTGTTTTGGGGACACTATTAGCATTTATGCTGGTGAGTATATTTATAGCCCGCACTCTAACAGGCAAGTCACCTGATGCGATTACTAATGATCCAATGTATCAAGCCGCAGTAATCGAGCGTATCAAGCCAGTTGGTCAGGTTAGTACAGGTGCTTCTTCCGGTGTAGGTGGTGCAAGCGCCGTTCAATCTGGCGATAAAGTATACAAATCAGCCTGTTTTGCATGCCATGGCACGGGTGCAGCAGGTGCCCCTAAATTTGGTGATAAAGCCGCATGGCAAGCCAGAATAGCGCAAGGCATGGCAACCCTGGTTACTCATGCATTAAAGGGGTTTAAAGGCATGCCAGCCAAAGGCGGCCGTGCAGACCTGAGTGATGATGCTGTTAAAGCAGCCATCAAGCACATGGTTGATAACAGTAAGTAATAAATAATTTAGCCGCCAGGTTATCTTGGCGGTTAAAATTATCTTAACATTCCCCGCAAATTCTCCAGATGCGCCAAACCCCGTTCAATCCGCGTTTCGGGATCTTGTTCACTAGCCTTACCTTGCCATTCTAAATCATCTTCTGGTAATTCATCCAGAAAACGACTCGGGCTGCATTCAATAATTTCACCATAGCGTTTACGGTAGGATGCGACGCTGATGGTAAGGGTTTTTTGAGCGCGGGTAATGCCAACATAGGCCAGTCGGCGTTCTTCTTCGATGTTGTCTTCTTCAATACTGGTTCGGTGTGGTAAAATTTCTTCTTCCATACCGACTAAAAACACGTGTGGAAATTCCAGTCCTTTCGCCGCATGCAGGGTCATTAAGCGCACTTGATCTTGTTCGTTATTGTCGTCGTCACTATCGAGAATATCGATCAAAGTTAATTTATTAACAAGGTCAATTAATTTTGTTGATGATTCACCCGTAATATCGTCTTCTTCACTTTCGTCTTTTTTGGCGAGTCGGTGCAGCCAGGTCACTAAATCGAGAACATTGTCATAACGTCGTTTCGCATCAATTTCGTCTTTGGAATTATCGAGTAAATAGACTTCATAATTTATATCTTCAAGCAATTTATTAACGGCATTTATTCCTGCTTCTGATTCGGCAAGATCAGCAATACTGATAACCCATTCTGCAAAACGTCGCAATCGCTCACATGCTTTTGGACTAAGTGTTTGTTCCAGCCCCATTTCGAAACAGGCATCGAGTAAACTAACGGATCGCATACTGGCATAATGACTTAATTTTTCGAGTGTCGTCGGGCCAATTTCTCTACGAGGGGTATTCACTATTCGCACAAAGGCATTATTGTCATGTGGGTTCGTGATCAAACGCAAATAAGCCATAATGTCTTTTATTTCAGAATAGGAAAAAAATGACATACCACCGCTGAGATAATACGGAATGTTATGTTCACGCAAGCTGCGTTCAAATAATCGTGACTGATGATTACCACGATATAAAATAGCATAGTCTTTATAACTGGTGCGTTTTAAAAATTTACTGTGAAGTAATTCGGCGATTACTTGTTCGGCTTCGTGTTCATCATTACGAGTTGTGAGCACTTTAATAGGATCACCATAACCCAATTCGCTCCACAGTTTTTTCTCGATTAAATGATTGTTATTCTTAATTAAGTGGTTCGCTGCTTTTAAAATTCGACCACTGGAGCGGTAGTTTTGTTCCAGTTTAATCACTTCAAGTTGCGGGAAATCCGTTTGTAATTGAAACAGATTTTCAGGTTGTGCACCACGCCAGGAATAAATTGACTGATCGTCATCACCCACAACGGTGAATGCACCTCGAACGCCAACCAGTGTTTTAATTAAAGTATATTGAGTTTCGTTAGTATCCTGATATTCATCGACTAATAAATATCGAATTCGATTTTGCCAGCGTTCTAAAACTTCCGGGTTTGATTGAAATAATAACACTGGCAGCATGATCAAATCATCAAAATCCATACCATTATAGGTTTTAAGATGATGATTATATTGTAAATATATCTGAGCGGCGGTATTGTCGCTAACATTATCAAGCGATAATTTAATCGCAGATTCTGGCAAGATAAAGGCGCTTTTCCAGGATGAGATCTTTCGTAAAATAATCTCAGATGTATCTTTTAGTGTTTGGCTGTTACTCGCACCAATTAATTTCGGTAATAATTCGCGTATTAAACTTAAACTGTCGGTAGTATCGAAAATACTAAAGCCGGGTTGATATCCCATGGCAACACATTCTTTACGAATAATATCCAATCCAAGCGAATGAAAGGTAGAAATACGTAAGCCCTTGGTATTGGTGCTTTTAAGCAAAGACGAAACCCGTTGTTTCATTTCTTTTGCCGCTTTATTCGTAAAAGTTAAGGCGGCAATATTTTTGGGATTATAATCACAGGTTTCAATCAGATAGGCAATTTTGGTTGTAATGACGCGGGTTTTGCCACTGCCTGCACCGGCTAATAACAGCAAGGGTGAACTTATGTGTTTAACGGCTTTGTTTTGAGCAGGGTTTAGTAAATTTGACATGATTCAATAATAACAATACGACTTTAAATATTACGACACAGAATAAAGTGTAACAGGCATTTCAGGTAATCCCAATGAAAATACTTCGAATCTGGATGTTGACAAATCCTGAAACTATCACGGATATGCAAATATTTCAGATTTTTATGGTTTATTAAATAGTCATTTAGATTAAAATACAGCGATGAATTCAACTAATGAGTGTCGGTGTGCAGCAATAAATGTTTTGCAATTGCTTGCATCTAAAGAACAGCAGCTGGATTTTCAGCAAAAATCACCCTCGGCCAATGTCGCACTGGAACTTTTGTGCCTGTGGTTTAAGGATTTATACAATCCTGGTTCACATCTATTCGCACGCAGTTTTTCTGCCAGTGAATTAGAATCAATTCAGGAATTTAATCGATACTACGATTTACGAAAAGGTAAACTACCTGAAACTATCGAAGAACTGCATCAGGACAGTGATTGGGAAATAATAATGACTGAAGCCAAAACCTTACTTACAGAAATCAACGCCAAATAAGGTCGTGTGCATGGCATTAAAACCAACAATCTATAAGCTAAGAATTTCATTATCGGATATTAATCGAAATTTTTATGATGCGCTTAATCTCACAATTGCGCAGCATCCATCAGAAACACTCGAACGAATGATGGCGCGTATTCTGGCCTATTGTATTAATGCTCATGAGCACCTGGAATTCACCAAAGGCTTAAGCGCAGTAGACGAACCGGATGTCTGGATTAAAAGCCTAGACGGTCAAATCACATTATGGATCGACGTAGGTGAACCAGCAGTGGATCGCATCAAAAAAGCCTCCCGAGTATCATCCGACGTTAAAGTATATTGCTTTAATTCCAAGTCCAATGTTTGGTGGGATCAAGCTAAGATAAAATTTAATAAGCTGGCCGTTTCCATCTATAAGTTTGAATGGCAAAATATTCAAGACGCCGCAGCACTGTTGCAACGGACAATGGATTTTTCAGTCACCATTACCGGGGATTCGGCTTATTTGGCAACCGAAAGTGGCGAGTGTGAAATCACATGGACGGTATTACAACTTGCAAAATAATCGGTTTGATAATTAAATGAAATTTGATAAAGAGTTCGCTAAAAAATTAACCGGGAAATCAATATTAATCGGTGTCAGCGTTTTAAATAGCCAGGGTGAAGTCGAGTCGCGTGAACAAATGCACGGTTTAGTGAAATCGGCATCTGTGGCGGATGGGATACTAATATTACTCAATGGCAGTTTTAAAGGACAGGAATGGAAAATGCCACCCGATACTAGCTGCATTAAAGCAGCAGAACCGGGCGAGTATCATCTCAAAGCAACTGGGGAAACGATTAAAAATCCTGATTTTTTATGCAGTTGGGAAGTTCATCGTCCTGATTAATTAATTTCAAATTTTTCTTGACGAACAATACTGGAACACGTTACTTTAGATTATGATTTTTTCAATGACAGACATTAATTTATTAAAACCGCTTGCCGCCGCGTGGGTGCGTGTCCGCATTATTAACGGTGCTGTGTCTCTGAGGAATGAATGATTAAAATTAAATAAAAGTAACAAAACTAATTCAAACTAAAGGCCGCAGTCCACAAGACTACGGCCTTTTTTGTTGCCTGAAGACAAAACAACGAAAATTAATGAGACTATTGGAGAATGACAAGATGCATACAATTCTAGTTTATTCAGATTCACTGTCATGGGGAATTATTCCTCCAACACGCAAGCGTTTATCTGAAAAATTTCGGTGGCCGCGTGTTATGGAAACCGGTTTAGAAAAATCGGGTGTCCATTGTAGAGTGATTGAAGACTGCTTGAATGGCCGTCGTACAGTATGGGAAGATCCTTTTAATGCCGGTCGTAATGGTATTGTTGGTTTGGCTCAAACAATAGAAGCGCATTCACCATTATCATTAGTGATTGTGATGCTAGGAACCAACGATTTTCAATCTATGCATGATTTTACAGCATGGCATAGTGCGCAAGGAATGGTGCAAATTATTAATGCGATAAAAACAGCAAATATTGAACCGGGTATGCCTGTGCCCGAGGTTGTGATAATGGCTCCACCGCGCATACAAAAACCAATGGGCGATATGGCTGAAAAATTTAAAGGTGCTGCTATTAAAAGTAGTGGACTTGCTGCTGAATTAAAAGCCGTTGCGCAGGATACTAACTGTCATTTTTTTAATGTAGCAGACGTAACATCAGCCAGTAAAATGGATGGCGTTCATCTGGATTCCGATCAACACCAAAAGTTGGGTAATACGATGGTCAGTTATATTAAAAACCTACTTTGAAATTAACTGGAAACATATAGATAAATGTAGTCATATTTAAAATGAGAAAAGAAAATTGGGCAAAATATACTCTAATTTAATAGTGAAATTTAATAATTCGTTAATTTTTCTTTATTACACTGTCTTAAAGAAAATGGAATTAAACGTTTTTAAGGAGTCGTAATGTTATTCATATTGAAAAATCGGATTTCTAAAAGTACCAGTAAATCACAGCAATTAAAGTTAATCGGAATGACGGGTTTAGGTGTTGTACTGTTCTGGAATATATTAGGACTGGAATTCTTTCATCTTCCTGATGCTGTTTTTTTTCAAACGGAGTGGTGGTCAGTTTGGTTTCCTAATTACATCGTTTGGTCTGGAATATTGCTTGCGGGTTTCTATCTTCGCTACCGTGAAAATAATTTAGACATTCAACTAATATAAATACATTACTTGTAACAGAAACAATACCTTTTGTTACAAATGAATAACAAATAACATTGACTAAAATATATCGAAGCGTACACTAAATTACATGATTCACTATAGCCCACAATCTCAAACCCCTACTACCAATGACAGTAATGTCGTTTCTGTAGCGAGTATCTGCGTGGGTGGAAATAGTGATTTATTAGCATCAACTTTATGTCCAACTTTTTCACCTTCTGTCTTTTCAACCAATTCTCATATTAGCATTAACAGCATTGTGGGTTTGGGTTATCAAGATAAAGCCTGGATGCTACGCAATACAGTGACTGTAGGCCGGAGGACGAAGTTTCCATAGAATGTAAGTAAATAGAAACGAATTCCAAAGGCCACAGTCCTCAAAGACTGTGGCCTTTTTTTATGGGATTTCAAATTTAATGTAATGGAGTAAACAATGTCAGTACCAATCAGTTATTTAACGGTGATTTTAGTTTGGAGCACAACACCGTTGGCTATCAAATGGAGTGCCGAAGGCTTTGGATTTTCCTTCGGGGTACTGTCACGCATGACAATTGCATTTGTGGTGTGTTTTGTCATTGTTAAAATTTTTAAAATCGCAATGCCATGGCATAAAACGGCTCGTCGTACGTATCTGGGGGCTGGTGTTGCAATTTATTGCATGATGTCGCTGTCATATTGGGGTTCGCAATACATAAGCTCGGGTTTAATATCAGTGATCTTTGGTTTAACACCCATAGTAACCGGCTTACTGGCCGCTGTATGGTTAAAAGAGAAAAGTTTAACGCCAGTCAAGTTGGCAGGCTTAACACTGAGTTTTACCGGTTTGTATTTTATTTTTGGAGTAGCAGGTGAATTAGGCCATGTCGCTATTTACGGTATCGTTGCAATTTTACTAGCCGTTGCTTTTCATTCGTTAAGTATCGTTTGGTTAAGATCGTTAAAGAGCGATTTGCCCTCACTGAGTATTACAACAGGTGGCCTTATGTATGCCTTACCCTTGTATTTTACGACGTGGTTGATAGCTGATGGGTCGTTACCAACCGAGTTTCATTTTAATGCAATTGTATCAACATTTTACCTGGGCGTTATAGGTTCGGTATTGGGTTTTGTTTTATTTGTTTATGTCGTAAAACACGTTGAAGCCAGTCAGGTTGCATTAATTACTTTAGTGACGCCGGTTTTGGCTTTGATGTTAGGCGCAATTTTAAATAACGAGGAAGTTACCTTCTCGACATACATGGGGGCAGTCACAATTACAGCTGGACTGCTGATTTATCAATATGGAAATAAGATGATGCAGTTTTATTACCGCAACAATATCAAGGAGATGTAACAATGATAGATGCAATGAATTTTGTCAGGCCAATATCGAGGTGTGATATTCAGGAAAATCCGAGCGTAGTGAAAATACATTGCAGCGGGAAACCTGAAAAGAAATCGCTGCGTGTTAGATCGTTTTATTATGTTGTGGATAATAAAAATTTTTTATGTAACACATCAGGATTTTTTTGGCGTTATTAATTTAAACAGTTACTAATTTGAATTTAGGGAAATGAAAATGGAACAGTCGACAATTACAACATCAAGATTAACATTACGGCCATTCACAAAAACGGATTCTTTTGACGTGCAAAAATTAGTTGGAAATGAAAATGTATCGAAAAGTACCATGAGTATTCCTCACCCATATGATGATAGGCAAGCACGGGAATGGATCGCATGCCATCAACTCCAATGGTATCAGAAGCTGGCGGTAACCTACGCTATTGTTTATACCTCGACGGATGATTTAGTGGGCGCAATCAGTCTGATGGATATTGTGCGTGGTGAAGCCGATCTGGGATATTGGATCGGTGAACCCTACTGGAATTTGGGTTTTTGCACTGAAGCAAGCAATGCCGTTATCCAGTTTGCATTTAATGCCATGGGAATTCAAAAACTCAAGGCAAATCATGCCAGCAATAATCCAGCATCGGGTAAAGTTATGCGCAAACTTGGCATGGCACATATTGGACATTCGCGAGTGAAACAAATCAGTGGACACGAAATACCAATTGAGAAATATGAATTAAGGCGAGTATAAGTAACACAGAAAAAAGAAATCAATCTGGCATGTTTTATAAAAGTGTAACGTGACTTTGGTGTTGGTTAAACATGCTGGGTTGATATAATAACGATAGAGTTGTTGCAATCACTGTCCATGCTAAATATTATTCTCTAGCACAAATTTGTATTCTTAAGTGCTGCTTTACAGATGCTTATTAAATAATCAGAAAAGTAATTTCAGTAACAATTATAAGGTATTAAATCAGTTATTTAATAAAATACTTTAAGAAAGTGCTTTAACTTCAAATGGTATA
>CAYOHQ010000016.1:0-20438 GCA_964403805.1 uncultured Thioalkalispiraceae bacterium
GGGCCGGATGTAACTGAAAAAATAGTAAATTAAGCAATATTAAAAATAGAATTAATAATAATGGTTTATTTTTTTTTGTCCATGAATGTATTGATGTCTTTAGAGAAATACCTAAGAAACAAAAACTAACTATAAAACCAACCCAATAATTTGGAATTGTGAAACCAAATGTAAAGTACGTCATTCGTATCAATGCTTCAGGTAAACTCAATGAAAATGTTTTATACAAATGGTCAATAAAAAATGAAAAACTGTATTTACCTATTATTTCTCCACCGCGTTCACTTACCCCATCAATTTGAAAACCTAGAGCAAAATTAAAAATTACAGGGCTTAATAAAGAAAAAACAGTTAAACATGCAAATACCGCAGAATATCTTATATTTTTTATGATTAAATAGAGTAGTGTTGCAGCTAAAAATAGTAAAAAACCAGCGAGCCTGAATTGTGGTAATAAAAATGACAATAAAATAAGGATTAGGATATTATTCCTTGTTAATTTATTTTTAAGAATGAAGGTCAATGTAAAATAAGATAGAGCAACAAATATTGCATCATTTGTGGGTTGCAGTAATACAAATTGATAATAAAATGATAGCGGTATTGATAAGCTTGCTATCCAACTTGCAGTTCTGTGTATGCCAGCTTTTTGATACAGTAGAAAACTAAAATAGGTTATGGCAATGATGAGTAACATATTTATTGTTGCTAGAATATGTAACCTGGTGTGTATATCATTAATATTTAACATTGATAATAATGAATGAATAACAATGATTCCATTTTGGGGTGTTCTTAATGGCGAGGAGGGTATTGTTACGTTATTTTTCCAATTGTTACTTTCTGAATAACCATCTGCAACTGCAGCATAATAATACGCATCATATTGCATGTATAAAAAATCCGTTTTTTGTACTAAAAACCAGTAAAAACCAAATGCAATAATAGCTGACGTAATAATTAAATTTCGGGAATCAAAAAAAGTTAACATTTTATAATTTTTTATTACATGGGGTTTTACTTAGTATAGAACATTCTGGATTATTAGTGCTAAACTACTACGATATATTAATAATAAGTGCTATTAACAAATACAACAATAAAATTGAAAATAATACTCTTTGAAATTATGGGAATTTCAGAATTTATTCTACAGGATCAATGAAACGTATCATGTTTTTTTCAAATATCACTATCACAAATAGACAGTATTTGAAGTTAATTTTAGAATCAATAGTATGTTTGGAATAATTCGGTTCATTCTTGCCTGGTTTGTTGTTTTGGCGCATATTGGGCAAACATTTAAATATTCAAGTGCTATAGCCGTATATTCTTTTTATATGCTCAGTGGTTATTTAATGACTTTAATCATGAATGAACGGTATGGATTTAATTTTTCCGGGATTATAAAATTTATTATTAATCGTCTATTACGTATCTATCCTCAATATTGGTTACTTGCCATTATCGCATTATTGTTTATATTTATTGCTCCACCTGAATATGCAAGATCAATACATCCCGCAATTCGTTTACCCAATAGTTTTCATGAGATATTGTCGAATATCTTTATAATTGGTTTATATCCCGAGAGCATTTTTGTTATGGCTCGATTAGTTCCACAAGCATGGGCCTTGCATGTTGAATTAGTATTTTATTTGTTAATTGCATTTGGTTTAGGCCGTAGTCTGAAAATTACACTAGTCTGGTTTATTTTGAGTGTGGGTTACCATGTTTTAGCAAATATTTATTCTTTCCCGAGATATTCACCGATTTTAGCTGCTTCATTAGCATTTAGTATTGGCAGCTTGTTGTATCATATTAGCCCCTATATTAAAAAATACATCCAATTTTCAGTCTTTCGACTCTGTTTAGTTTTGTTTCTATATTTTGGATTTGTAGTTAGTACAGGTAATATTGGTTTTGGTGAAAGTAAAATTCCATTTTATTTGAATTTTATTTTATTTTTTATCTGCCTCTTTATGCTGAGCAATATACCTCGTGAAAATGCTTTTTATATCAAAATTGATAATTGGTTTGGTGATTTGTCTTATCCTGTTTATTTAACACATTGGATTGTGGCTGTTTTTATATCCTATTTTATTGATATTCACTCCACGATAGAATTATTTATTTATTCGGTCCCAATAGTATTTATTTTGTCTTATTTTATGGCAAAGCTTGTAGAAAGTCCGATTGAGAGAATTCGCCATAAATTATTTAAGGCATAAATTTTGGTGCTCTATATTCTATATTCTTTATTTTCTTTGGTTGTATGGTTGTGAATGGTGTAATAGTGTTAATTAGAATGGTATGAATTTAAACTTGATTTTAATTTAATTTTTATTTAGAAAATAAATTAAAATTAAATTAGATAACAATAATACTAAGGATATTATCTGCCATACCTTAACCGGGTTTCTCTCAATTAAAGGTGCATTTGGTTTTGAGGCTAAATCAGGATCAGGCTTTGTTAAAGCTGATGTAAATTCGGATAATAATACATATCGATACTGAGGCTGTATTTTAACGGCTTTTTCTAATGCTTTATCAACCCACTCGGGTAATTCTTTGGTGTGATTTCGAGCAGAAATATAACTAACCTTTCCTAAATTACGGGCAGACAATTCTTTACCATAGGGTAATTTACCCGTTAATAATTCGTATGCGATTACACCTAATGAAAAAATATCCGAACGGTTACTACCAACGTCACCCGTATGATATTCCGGTGCCGTGTAATTAATAGTTCCTAGAATATTATTCGATTCAACTGGTTTGGCAATTTCTTCAATACCGGCAATTTTGGTAGATCCAAAATCAATAATTTTTAAAGATCCGTGTTCATCGATGATAATATTTTCTGGTTTTAAATCCTGGTGAATCATTTCAAGACGATGAAATGCGCGTAGGCCACGGGCGATTTGCGTTATAAAGTTTCGAGTTTGAGTTAATGTTGATTGTGGTAAATCTTCCATCCATTGACGCAGAGTCATTCCGTCAATAAATTCAGCTATGTAATACAATGCGGTGCGTTTTCGTTCAATATTGCACACTTTCATAACATGTGGATTATTAATCCGTCGTCCAATCCATTCTTCATGTAAAAACTGATTAATGTATTCGGCATCGTCATTATAATTAACCGATGGTGCTTTTAAAATTAATTTTTTATCGGTTTCAATATCTTGCACTAAATAGACTTCAGTTCGTTTTGTTGAAAATAGTTGACGCAGTACATTATAACCATCCAGTTTCATGCCGGGTTCCAATGGTGGAGGGAATGGTAATTTAGTTAAGGTATTAAAAAATTCTTTTTCATTCTTTTGGGGTAGGTTATCAATTCGAATTATCTGGCAAGTTAAGTTATCATCACTTTTATGTTTTTCTGCCAGAGCAATAATGCTGTCTACAGCTTTAGTTAAATCGGTAGTATTACTATTGACCGCGGTTTTTATTTCTTTATTCGAAACAAACTCGAAAACGCCATCGGTCAGCATAATGAAAAGATCATTTTTTTCCAGGGAGACTTTTTTATAATCAATATCGAGATGTAACTGAATTCCCATCGCTCGGGCTAAATAGGTCTTGCCTCTTTCAACTGTGATTCTGTGATCTTGTGTTAGTAACTGCAAATCATTATTGCGAAGTCGATAAATTCGAGTATCACCTACGTGAAAAAGATATGCGGTATTTGATTTAAATACCAGCGTACTAATGGTGGTAACCATGCCTTTATGACTACCGTGTTCTCGTTGGCCTGTGCCGTGTAACCAATGGTTCAGTGCAGAAAGAATTTTGTGAGAGGATGTTTTGACTGTCCAACTTTCTGGGGTACTGTAATAGTCATTCAAAAAACCGGAAACACAGGCTTCACTGGCTTCTTTTCCTGCATCACTACCGCTCATGCCATCTGCAATTACTGCAGCAATGCCTTTCGTCGTTAATAAAGGTTCATCAGGACACCGAACACCACAAGCATCTTCATTCTGAGGCTTAACACCTGCGATACTTTTTGAAGCAAACTTGATAGACAGATTCATATTATTTTTTTGTAAAATGAATGTTTATCTTATTCTACTTCAATCATTTGCACAGTACCATCAGGTAATACTTCGGCAATTGCACCTTTCGGTTCGTCCAGTAATTGAATCAGTAGGAAAAGTGCAGCTGCAAAACCGGCCAGACTCATAAAGAAAACAGGAGTAGATGTTACTGAGAATATGGTTAAAAAGATGACAGCACCGACATTGCCATAGGCACCGGCCATGCCTGCAATTTGTCCGGTCATACTGCGTCGGATTAATGGCACAACAGCATATACCGCGCCGTTACCTGCGTGTACAAAGAGTGATGCAGTCATGGTAGCAAGAATAGCCATAACGATATGCCATTCAGCAGTAATTTGGCTCATTATTGAATAACCAACAGTGGCTCCAGCGAGTAAAATGGTTAGTGCTTTTTTTCGACCTATCTTATCACTCAATAAACCACCAAGTGGTCGAGCAAATAAGTTAAACGATGCAAATACGGCACCTGCAATAGCTGCCCCAATGGCAATTGAAAGGTTAAAGGTATTTATAAAAAAGCTGGGTAACATGGATATGATGGCCAATTCGGAACCAAAAGTTACCATGTAGGTTAATGATAATAATGCCACCTGTTTAAATTTATATTGGTGTATTTCAGGAATGGGTTCTTTTAAATGTTCATTAACATGAAAAATCTTACGGATACTAAACCCGTATAAAATTATTAATCCTAAGCAAATTAAATAAACAGCATTATTTGATAGTAATGCAGTACCGAGTACTTCTTTCGGAAATATTTCTGCACCAATAGGTGCCAGTCTTAATGCGATGACGGCTAAAGCAAGATACATTGGGGCATTAAATAGGATATAAAACCATAAATCTTTTTTACTCGTCACTTCCATGGCTCCCGATTTTTTGGGCTTAAAGTAAGTGGAGCCCTTGGGAGTGTCATGAATATTATTGTAATAAATAAAAGCATATGCCAGCGCGAGTACTCCAGTAGAGCCAATCGCATAACGCCAACCGTCATCACCACCAAACATTAAAGCAATTAGTGGAATTGTCATGGCTGCTGCTGAAGAACCAAAGTTACCCCAGCCAGCATAAATACCGGAGGCAACACCGGTTTGTTTTGCCGGGAACCATTCACTGATTAACCGAATGCCAATAACAAAACCGGCGCCGACACCGCCCAGTAAGAAACGCGCTAGTGCCATTTGCTCAAAAGCATCGGCCATGGCAAACATGAAGCAGGGAATACTACCAAAAATGAGTAATCCGGTAAAAATTAATTTAGGACCGTATTTATCGACAAGCATACCGACAATAATTCGAGCAGGGATGGTTAAAGCAACGTTTAGTAGTAATAATGTTTTCCAGTCAGATAACTGCATATTCATACTGGCCATGATCGGACCTTTTAGCGGCGCATGATTAAACCAAACAAAAAAAGTAAGGAAAAAGGCTATCCATGACATATGGAGTATCTTGGTGTTACCACTAAAGGAAAATATTTGTAATTTATTAGCTTGCTCTGGCATTATAATTATCTCGAGTAATTGTAAATTTGGTTTTCTTGCGACATAGTGCAATGAGTGTGCCATATTTCTAACATATTGAATTTTATAGTTAATAATAGAATATGATTTAGGGTGTTAGTAAATTCGCACTATATTAGTGCATTATGAAATACTTTTGAAGCAATTTGAATAATGATGGTGCAACTTATCTTGTATAGTAATTGAGTGTCATATCATTATTGTTAGATACTGATATTGGCATATTGCTAATGAATATAATTATTGGCATTGTTTTGATGGGTTTCGTTATAATTACGATAAATTCTTAAGCTTATACTATATATAATGAATAATGCCTTAGCGTGATGCATGTATTTAAATTATGCACCAAATAAGTGCGTCACAGTCTACAATGTCCTTCAATATGAGTGGTTATCAATCCAGTTATTTTAGAAATTACAATAAGTTACGACTTATTTAAGTAGATTCTAATATTATGGCACGGTAGTTGCTCTATGGCATAGCAATTAAGCTTTTTCATTTGTGGAGCAGGTAATGAAAGAAAAACTGGTGGTAATTGGTAACGGAATGGCGGGGATTCGTACCCTCGAAGAATTATTGAAATTAACAGATGATGATTATGATATTACCGTATTTGGTGCAGAACCCTATGGAAATTACAATCGTATCATGCTGTCACCGGTACTGGCTGGTGAAAAAACCATTGATGAGATCATGCTCAATGATGAACAGTGGTATGTTGATAATAATGTTACCTTGCATAAAGGCAAAGAAGTCACCGAGATAGATCGTGTCAATCGTAAAGTTATCGCATCTGATGGCACCACAGAAGAATATGATCGCTTGTTGATTGCTACCGGATCAAATCCATTTATTATTCCTGTACCCGGTCATGATCTTGAAGGTGTTATTAGTTTTCGGGATATCCACGATGTTGATTTAATGCTTGAAGCATCCAAAAAGCACAAACACGCAGTTGTTATCGGTGGTGGTTTACTCGGTCTGGAAGCTGCCAATGGTTTAAAAGAACAAGGCATGAGTGTTACCGTCATTCATTTGATGGATACCTTGATGGAACGACAATTGGACTCAGTAGCTGCTGGCTTGTTGAAAAAATCATTAGAAGACCGCGGTCTTAATTTTTTGATGGGAGCGAATACTGAAGCCATCATTGGTAAAGATCGTGTAGAGAAAGTCCGTTTTAAAGATGGCACTGAAATTTATGCCGATTTAGTCGTAATGGCTGTTGGTATTAAACCGAATTTTGCTTTGGCTGAAAAAGCGGGTATTCATTGTGAGCGCGGCGTTGTGGTTAATGACACCATGCAAACATTTGATCCTCGTATTTATTCGGTAGGAGAGTGTGCTCAACATCGTGGCATAGCGTATGGATTAGTTGCACCATTATTTGAAATGGCAAAAGTGTGTGCCAATCATTTAGCGAAACACGGTATCGGGCGCTATGAAGGCACAGTGACTTCAACAAAATTAAAAGTGACTGGAATTGATTTATTCTCAGCGGGTGATTTTACCGGTGATGAAAATACTGAAGAATTAGTCTTTCAAGATGCTGCTCGCGGTGTCTATCGAAAAATCGTCGTGCAAAATAATCGTGTTAAAGGCGCAGTGATGTATGGCGACACTATTGACGGTACCTGGTATTTCGATTTATTGCGTGATGAAACGGATATTTCAGAATTCCGTGAAAATTTATTATTTGGACAAGCGCATCTGGGTGACTCAGGGCACGGTGAAGAAAACCGTGTCGTCGCATTATCAGACAGTGCTGAAATTTGTGGTTGTAATGGTGTTTGTAAAGGTGACATCGTTAAAGCCATTGTCGATAAAAAATTATTTACACTAGACGATGTTCGTGCTCATACAAAGGCTTCGAGTTCTTGTGGCTCATGTACTGGATTGGTTGAAGCCTTATTGGCACACACCGTTGGTGGTGATTATTCTGTTGCACCACATTTAAAACCAATTTGCGCTTGTACTGAACATAATCACGATCATGTTCGTGCAACGATTAAAGACAAAGAATTAAAATCGGTTCGCGCAGTGATGGATACTCTTGCATGGGATACGCCTGATGGATGTAGCAAATGTCGCCCGGCATTGAATTATTATGTGCTATGCGCATTCCCTGATGCACAGAGTGATGACTATCAATCGCGTTTCATTAATGAACGTAAACACGCCAATATTCAAAAAGACGGCACTTACTCAGTAATTCCCCGAATGTGGGGTGGTGGTACAACACCGGATGAGTTACGTGCAATCGCGGATGTAGCAGAAAAATTTAAAGTTAAAACCGTGCATGTTACCGGTGGACAACGAATTGCATTATACGGATTAACTAAAGAAGAGTTACCGGTTATCTGGGGTGATTTGAGTAAAGCAGGATTAGTTTC
Organism: uncultured Thioalkalispiraceae bacterium; assembly: GCA_964403805.1. GTDB lineage: Bacteria > Pseudomonadota > Gammaproteobacteria > UBA6429 > Thiohalophilaceae > CAYQUC01. The sequence goes on from CAYOHQ010000016.1 coordinate 7,990, forward strand.
TGGCCATGCTTATGGTAAAGCATTACGAACGGTAAAAACCTGTGTTGGTAAAGAATGGTGTCGTTTTGGAACACAAGACTCTACTCAACTCGGTATTGATTTAGAAAAAATGACCTGGGGTTCCTGGACACCGCATAAATACAAAATGGCTGCATCAGGTTGTCCACGAAATTGTGCTGAAGCTACTATTAAAGATTTTGGTGTAGTCTGTGTCGATTCGGGTTATGAATTACACGTTGGTGGTAATGGCGGTATTAAAGTTCGGGTAACGGATTTATTGTGCAATGTTGATACTTCTGAAGAAGTTTTGGAATATGCCGCAGCCTTTATGCAACTCTATCGTGAAGAAGCGCATTATCTCGAACGAACAGCACCTTGGATTGAGCGTGTCGGTCTTGCATATGTTAAAGAAAAAATGGTTGAAGATTCAGACAATCGCGCCATTCTTGCTGCGCGTTTCCATTTTGCACAATCATTTGCACAAAACGATCCATGGACTGAACGTGCCGAAGGTGCTGATGCTCATGAATTTGTAGCGATGAAAAAGTTGGGATAAAAATTAGGATAAAGAACAATGACGAAACAAGACTGGATAGAAATTGGAACTCTAGAAGAAATTCCGAAACTTGGTGCACGTGTCATCGAAACCAAAGACGGTGATATCGCTGTGTTCCGAACTTCTGATGATGAAGTATTTGCATTACGTGATGAATGTCCTCATAAACAAGGCCCATTATCGCAGGGGATTGTACATGGTAAAAAAGTTGCCTGTCCGATGCATGACTGGAAAATAAATTTGGAGTCGGGTATTGCCGTGGCTCCTGATGAAGGTTGTGCCGCAAGTTATCCGATTAAAAGTAAAAATGGAAAATTAATGTTATCGTTAGTTGCGAATGAAGGTTGTCCAGATAAAAAATAAACTGTAATACACTGATTAGACTATTATATGGTTTGATCTATTTTGTGTCATTGCAGTAAAAAAATATAATTAAGGGGTCGGTTGTGAGTCATTTTTTAGATCGTTTGAAATTTTTTAGTAAAGTTAAAGAATCATTTTCGGATGGTCATGGTATTTTAACCAATGAAGATAGAAATTGGGAAGATGCTTATCGACGTCGTTGGCAGTTTGATAAAGTAGTTCGATCAACTCATGGTGTGAATTGCACCGGAGGTTGTTCCTGGAATATACATGTTAAAAATGGACTTGTTGCATTTGAAATGCAAGCAACCGATTATCCGCGTACCCGACCTGATTTACCAAATCATGAACCTCGAGGTTGTCAACGAGGAGCAAGTTACTCCTGGTATTTATACAGTCCGCATCGAGTAAAACATCCTTTAATTCGTGGTCGATTATTAGAATTATATCGAACTGAAATTGCTACTGGTAAAGATCCGGTTGAAGCATGGGAAGCCATTCAAAGTGATCCTGCAAAAAGAAAACGTTATACAGCGGTTCGTGGCTTGGGTGGATTTGTTCGAACAACCTGGGATGAAGTAAACGATATTACTGCAGCTGCAAATATTTATACTATCAAGAAATACGGCCCGGATCGGGTAATGGGCTTCTCTCCAATTCCTGCAATGTCGATGATCAGTTATGCTGCCGGAACACGATACCTATCCTTAATTGGTGGTGTACCGTTAAGTTTTTATGACTGGTATTGTGATTTACCACCCTCATCACCACAAGTGTGGGGCGAACAAACCGACGTACCCGAAGCGGCTGATTGGTACAACTCGGGTTACATTATTGTCTGTGGTGCAAACTTGCCAATGACAAGAACACCCGATGCACATTTTTATACCGAAGTACGATACAAAGGTACCAAGATAGTATCAATGGCTCCGGATTATGCCGAGTATGTTAAATTTGCCGATCTATGGATGCCAGTAAAACAGGGCACCGATGCAGCCGCATTTTTAGCAATGGGGCATGTTGCATTGAAAGAATTCGTTATTGACAATCCGACACCTTACTTTATGGAATACATGAGTAAGTATACCGATATGCCAGTATTAGTAACCTTGCGTAAACACAATGATGGCTATACCAGTGATCGTTTTTTACGTGCTTCAGATTTTGATGATAATTTCGGGGAAGAAAATAATCCCGAATGGAAAACGATTGTTATCGATGAAGCCGGAAATATGGTTGTACCAAATGGTTCCGTTGGATTTCGTTGGGGTGAAGATGGTAAGTGGAATATCCTTCCTAAAAATGCCAAAGATCAATCTGAAATGTCTGCACTATTAAGTGTGATTGATAGTAAAGATGAGGTTATTTCAGTTGCCTTCCCGCATTTTGAAGCTGCATCAGAACGGGTATTAAGTCGTAACGTTCCTGTTAAGAAAATAAAAATTAATGGTGAAGATACCTATGTTGCTACTGTGTTTGATTTGCAAGTTGCTCAATACGGAATTGACCGCGGTTTAGGTGGTGGTAATGTTGCTAAATCCTATGACGATGATGTTGCGTATACACCGGCATGGGCTTCGAAAGTCTCCGGTGTTAAAGCCGCTGATTTAATTCGAACCGGTCGTGAGTTTGCTGATAATGCTGCAAAAACCCAGGGGAAGTCGATGGTCATTTTAGGTGCTGGTATTAATCACTGGTATCACAATGATATGGCTTATCGTGCGATTATGAATTTATTACACATCTGTGGCTGTGTCGGACAATCCGGTGGTGGTTGGGCGCATTATGTTGGGCAAGAAAAATTGCGTCCACAAGCAGGTTGGGCACCCATTGCATTTGCATTGGATTGGCAACGTCCACCACGTCAAATGAATGGTACTTCATTTTTCTATTTCCATACTGATCAATGGCGTTATGAAAAACTCAGTGCCGATGAATTATTAGCAGATACGGCTAAAGCAAAAAACAAAGGCTACACCTTAGCTGATTATAATGTTGCATCACAGCGCATGGGTTGGCTACCTTCAGCACCACACTTTAATAAAAATCCTATGGATTTGGTGGATGAAGCAGAAAAAGCCGGCGCTAAGGATGAGCAGGGTATTATTGATTACACTGTGAAACAACTAAAAGACGGTGATATGCAGTTCGCTGTTGAAGATGTTGATGCCGAAGAAAATTTTCCACGTAATTTATTTGTATGGCGTTCCAATTTATTAGGCACCAGTGCTAAAGGACATGAATATTTTTTGAAGCACTTCCTGGGTGCTCAAAATGGTGTAATGGAAGAAGGCCTTGAAGGTAAAGAATGCTCTGAAGTAAAGTGGCATGAAGATGCGCCTACCGGGAAGCTTGATTTAATGGTTGATATTAATTTTCGATTAAATTCTACAGGAGCCTATTCTGATATCGTGTTGGCAACGGCTACCTGGTATGAGAAAAATGATTTAAATACCACCGATATGCATCCGTTTATTCACCCTTTAACGGAGGCTGTTAATCCGGGTTGGGAAAGTAAAAGTGACTGGCAAATATTTAAAGGGCTTGCAAAATCGTTTTCAAAATTAGCTGAAAAACATTTGGGCATCCGTAAAGATTTAGTATCGTTCCCGATGATGCACGACAGTCCGTCGGAATTAGGACAGCCATTAGAAGTAAAAGACTGGAAGAAAGGCGAGTGTGAAGCCATTCCGGGTAAAACGATGCCAAACTTTAAAGTCATCGAACGCGATTTTGCGAGCACGTATAAAAAATTCTGTGCACTTGGGCCATTGATGCCGAAGCTCGGTAATAATGTAAAAGGTATCGAATGGGATACTAATGAAGAATACGAAAATCTTAAGCTAACGAGTTATACTATAAAAGAAGAAGGCATTACCAAAGGCATGCCATCTCTAGAGGACGACTTGCATGCTTGTGAAACTATTCTCGCAATGGCTCCAGAAACTAATGGTGAAGTAGCTTATAAATCCTGGCAGGCATTAAGCAAAAAAACCGGGCAGGATCATACCCATTTAAGTGCTGCTCGACGAACAGATAAAATAACTTTTTCAGATATTAAAGCACAACCACGAAAAATTATAACTGCGCCAACCTGGAGTGGCATTGAATCGGAAGAAGTTAGTTACACTGCCGGTTATACCAATATTCATGAACACATTCCGTTTCGAACACTAACCGGTCGTGCGCAGTTCTATCAAGACCACGAATGGATGCTGGATTTCGGTGAAGGATTTTGTGCTTATCGTCCACCAGTTGATCTAAAAGCTACTGCCGCAGTCGCTGAACGGTTGAAGGGTAAAAAACATTTAACCTTAAACTGGATCACCCCGCACAGTAAGTGGGGAATTCACAGTACCTACAATGATAATTTGAGAATGTTGAATTTATTTCGTGGTGGTCCAACAGTCTGGATTTCTGAACCCGATGCAAGATCCATCGGGCTGGAAGATAACGACTGGATTGAAGCATTAAATGGTAATGGTGCGACAGTAGCGCGTGTTGTTGTCAGCCAGAAAGTTCCGGATGGCATGGCGATGATGTATCATGCTCAGGAAAAAATTATTAATGTCCCCGGTTCTCCTACTACAGGCAAACGTGGTGGTATACTAAATAGTGTTACTCGAACCGTAGTGAAACCTACACACATGATTGGTGGTTATGCTCAATTGGCTTATGGTTTTAATTATTATGGCACGGTTGGTTCTCAACGAGATGAGTATGTGCTTATCCATAAAATAGAAGATAAAGATGTGGATTGGTTAGAACGTCCATTAACCGATGAACGTGAAGCGAATCCAAATCCCGTTGGCGTGAAGTAAACCGATACTAAGAGAGAACAATACAATGAAAATCAGAGCACAATTTGCATTAATTTTTAACCTCGATAAATGTATCGGTTGTCACACTTGTTCAGTTACTTGTAAAAATGTTTGGACCAGTCGAAAAGGCGTTGAATACGTCTGGTTTAATAATGTTGAAAGTAAACCCGGTATTGGTTATCCGATGAATTGGGAGGATCAGGAAAAGTGGAACGGCGGTTGGGAATTAAAGAAAGGTAAACTCGAATTGAAATCGGGAACTCGCGGCAAGCGTTTAATGAATATTTTTGCCAACCCGGATTTACCGGAAGTTGATGACTATTACGAACCTTTTACTTATGATTATGGACATTTACAAACAGCACCATTATCTGAAGCAGCACCAACGGCACGGCCACGATCTCAGATCGACGGTAGTCGAATGGAAAAAATTTCCTGGGGTCCAAACTGGGAAGATGACATGGCGGGTGAATTCCATAAACGTTCGAAAGATGCCAATTTTAAAAACTTTGAGCAAACAGAAAAACAAATTTATGCCGACTTTGAGCATACCTTTCATATGTACTTGCCACGAATTTGTAATCATTGCGCTAACCCATCTTGCGTGGCTTCTTGTCCATCTGGCTCAATGTACAAACGTGAAGAAGACGGTATCGTTTTAGTTGATCAGGATAAATGCCGTGGTTGGCGCATGTGTGTTAGTAGCTGCCCCTACAAGAAAGTATTTTACAACTGGGAGTCCGGTAAAGCAGAAAAATGCATTGCTTGTTACCCTCGTGTCGAAGCTGGTCTACCAACAGTTTGTTCTGAGTCCTGCGTTGGTCGTATTCGTTATAACGGCGTGATGCTTTATGATGCCGATAAAATTGAAGAAATGGCATCAATGGAAGATGAGCAAGATTTATATCAAGCACAGTTAGATATTTTCCTGGACCCAAATGATCCAGAAGTGATTGCTCAAGCACGTAAAGACGGTGTTGATGAAAACTGGTTAGAAGCAGCTCAAAAATCGCCAATTTATAAAATGGCTGTAGAGTGGAAAGTTGCACTCCCATTACATCCGGAATTCAGAACTCTGCCAATGGTTTGGTATGTACCACCATTGGCACCGGTACAATCACAAATAGATCAAGGTAATCTACCGACAGAAGCAGATGGCATGATTCCAAAAGCGGAAGCTATGCGAATGCCGATAAAATATCTTGCAAATATGTTTACTGCGGGTAAAGAAGAACCGATAGAAAATGCAATTAACCGATTAATTGCAATGCGTAGTTACCAACGTTCCGTTCATGTTGAGAAGAATCCGAACCTTGAAATTCTTGAACGGGTTGGCTTAACGGTTGATCAAGTAGAAGATATGTACCGTTACATGGCTATTGCTAACTACGAAGATCGATTTGTTATTCCAACTGCAAAAAATGAAACCAAGTTAGACGATTTTCACTCCTTCCAGGGTGAGAATGGTTTTAGTTTTGGTAATACCAGCTCTACCGGTATTGGCCGTACATCATTATTTCCTGAGCGTCGAAATGAAAGTATGGAGTCATTGGTCTATGTTGCGCCACCTAAGCCGCGTAACAAAAAGACAGTTGAAACTTCAGAAAGTGAATAACGAGTTGTAATATATGCGAGTATTTAAAATATTATCGGTGTTATTGGATTATCCCGAACTTGAGGTATATGAACATTTAAGCGAAATTGCTGATGAAGTTAAAAACTTAAATGATATATCGGATACTGAGCGAGAAGTATTATTTAATTTTATCGCGTGGTTACAGGAGCAAAACGTAATTGAATTACAAGGCTTGTATGTACAAACTTTCGATTTAACAGCCGAGCATAGTTTACATTTAACACATCACTTGTTTGGAGATGATCGTGGTCGAGGTCCAGCATTGGTTGATCTGGGTGAATTTTATAAAGAGACCGGATGGAATGCGGATGATAAGGAATTACCGGATTACTTACCATTAATCCTGGAATTTGTTTCTACTCAAGATGAAATGGCGGCCAAGCTGTTTTTAAATGATGCGGGAAAAGTAGTAACACAATTAGCCAGTAATCTGGAAGAAGCGAATAGTGAATACGCTAAATTATTGCGATTAATTGAAAAACGAAGTAATTTAGTACCACAATTATAATGAATGAAAAAAGAAGTATTGGAGTTTTAAATGAATTGGCATAATTTTTTATACGGTGTTTATCCTTATATTGCGCTAACAATATTTTTATTGGGTAGTTTGTTACGTTTTGATCGTGAGCAATATACCTGGAAGAGTGATTCTAGTCAGTTATTGTCAAAGAAACATCTACGTATGGCCAGTAATTTATTTCATATTGGAATTATAGCTATCTTTTTCGGGCATCTTGCCGGTTTGGTAACACCTCCAGCTGTATTTCATGCGCTTGGAATTACCGATATAGACCATCAATATATCGCTATTATAGCTGGAACCGTTTTTGGTAGTCTGTGTTTAATTGGTTCAGTGATGTTGTTATTACGTCGAATGTTAGTGCGTCGAGTTCGGGTTAATAGTCGCTTTATGGATTTCTTTATTTTATTTTGGTTATTAATAACGTTAATTCTAGGCCTAAGTACCATCCCAACCTCGATACATCATGCTGGAAATAATGATCCATCAACCATGTTACTATTGGCTGATTGGGCGCGTAGTGTATTGAGTTTTCAGGCAAACCCGGCATTTCTGGCTAATGTCGATACTATTTTTAAAGTTCATTTGTTTTTTGGAATGACTGTCTTTTTATTATTTCCATTTAGTCGTTTGGTTCATATCTGGAGTGCACCATTTGGTTATTTACTACGTTCGTATCAAATTGTCCGAACGAAACGTCAAAATTCAATTTAAAATTAACACTTTTTAATATTAAGGATTTAATTATGCATTACCGCAATATGCAAACAAAGGAGTTAAACGTTAATGGTGATATCGTTTTAACTGACAGTGAGGGTTATATTGTTGATAGTGATCAGTGGTCTGAAGACTTTGTCACTGCTTTGGCAAATTCTGAAAAACTGGATTTGACCAATGAACATTTCGAAGTAGTAAAATTTCTACGTGCGTACTATGAATTACATCGAGTTCAATGTGAGGTTCGTAAAATTGTAAAACACTTTAAAAAACACTGGGAACCTGAAAAAGCAACCAGTAGCTATTTACATAAAATTTTCCCTCGTGGTGGTCCTCAAAAGCAAGGTAATCGTCTTGCTGGATTGTTACGTACGAAAGGCGAGCACTAATCTTCCTGATTTTTAAATTAAATGTAATTATTCAATTTAATAGAAAAGAATAAAAAAATGAGGGTTTAGAATCGGAGTTACTCAATCTAGATAGTCTCTTATTCATATTTTTTTGATAGTCGTAGTACATGTATTCGAGTAGATTAATACAGTAGCCATCGGCGTCGAAAGTGGTGTAGCCAATTCCAAATCCTTACATTATTCCTCGCGACAACTTTAATCGAGAGACAAACACTATTTCGACTTACTATACCCATAATCAAAATATGCTGATTAGTTCCAATATTTTGATTGTTATCAGTTTAAAAAATGTAAGATAATTAATCATGAATTCTTAAAAATCTATTTTTTCCTTTCAATTAGTATAAACTTAAATACAAATGTCAAATAAAGTAAAAACAACATGCCCTTATTGTGGTGTTGGCTGTGGTGTTCTAGCCGAACTCGATGATGAAGGTAAAGTCACTATTGTCGGTGATCCTGAACATCCGTCCAATTTTGGTCGCCTGTGTTCCAAAGGTGCTGCGCTTGCCGATACCATTTCTTATGATGGGCGATTATTGTATCCAGAAATAAATGGTGAAAGTGAAAATTGGAATACAACGCTTCACTATGTTGCCTCTAAATTTAAAGATACAATTAAACAGCACGGTAAAGATTCGATTGCTTTTTATGTGTCCGGACAATTACTAACAGAAGATTATTATGTTGCCAATAAGTTAATGAAGGGCTTTATTGGTAGCGCCAATATCGATACTAATTCCCGATTATGTATGTCATCGGCTGTTGCAGGATATAAACGCGCATTTGGTAGTGACTCTGTTCCGTGTGCCTATGAAGATTTAGAGCGGGCAAAATTAATTGTATTAGTTGGTTCTAATGCTGCCTGGTGTCACCCGGTGTTGTTCCAAAGAATTAAACGGGCAAAGCTTAATAATCCGGATTTAGTGATTCATGTCATTGATCCACGCAGAACAGCAACCTGCGATATAGCTGATTTGCATTTAGCAATTGCTCCCGGTACCGATGATATTTTGTTTAATGGATTGTTAGTGTATTTACACTCACAAGGTGAAGCTAATAATATTTTTATATCGCAGTGCACTGATGGCTTAGATGCAACACTGGAGAGCGCAACTAAAATTGCACCGGATATTGAAACAGTTACCAAATTAACTGGTCTGGATATTGCCGATGTTAATGAATTTTATCGGGTATTTTCTCGAACAGAGCGAGTTGTCAGTGTCTTTTCTCAAGGCATAAATCAATGGTCTTATGGAACGGATCGGGTTAATTCGATAATTAATTGTCATTTGTATACTGGGCGGATTGGTCGCCCCGGAATGGGACCTTTTTCATTTACCGGTCAGCCTAATGCCATGGGGGGTAGAGAAGTCGGTGGTTTATCAAATCAGTTAGCTGCTCATATGGCTCTTGATAATAAAAATCATCGGGATATTGTACAAGAGTTTTGGCAATCACCTGTGATTGCAGATACTGATGGATTAAAAGCGGTCGAATTGTTTGAAGCCGTTAATGATGGACGAATAAAAGCATTATGGGTTATTGCTACGAATCCAGCTGTTAGTATGCCCAATGCAGATTTTGTTCGACAAGCACTTGATAAATGTGAATTTTTGGTAGTCTCTGATTGTATGCGGCATACCGACACCACTCAATATGCCGATGTTTTATTACCATCACAAACCTGGGGAGAACGTGATGGTACGGTGACGAATTCAGAGCGTCGTATTTCACGTCAACGACAATTTTTACCGATACCGGGTGAGGCGAAAGCAGATTGGAAAATACTATCCGAAGTTGCTAATTATATGGGGTTTAACGAAGGCTTTAATTATGAAACTTCACTGGATGTATTTAAAGAGCATGCAGCATTATCCGGGTTTAAAAATAATGGCTCTCGATATTTTGATATAAGTTATTTTGAAGACATTACGGAAGATGATTTTTGGTCGATTAGTCCGGTGCAATGGCCGGTAACGAAAAAAAATCCGGCAGGCACAACAAGACTTTTTACAGACGGAAAATACTTTACTTTAGATGGAAAGGCGAAGTTTATTGCTGTTGATAGGCATTCTCCCGCTAATCCCTGCACTGAAGAATTTCCTTTGGTGTTAAATAGTGGTCGAGTTCGAGATCAATGGCATACAATGACACGGACAGGGAAATCAGCGACATTATCAGCTCATACTGTTGAACCGTATGCCGAGATTCATTCTGATGATGCGTTAAAATCGAATGTTCTGCACGGTGAGTTAGTTAATGTTACCAGTAACTGGGGTTCTATTATTGTTCGAGCAATCGTTTCTAGCTCGCAAAGAGTAGGCAGTGTGTTTATTCCAATGCATTGGAATGATCAATTTTCAAGTAAAGCCTATTGTGGCGCATTAGTAAATTCAAATAATGATCCAGTTTCAGGGCAACCTGAATTTAAACACACCCCAATTAACATAAAATCGTATCACCCGGGTTGGTATGGATTTATATTATCGCGTCGAAAATTATTAATTCACAATTCCCGCTATTGGGTGGCATCTCGTGGCCGTGGTTTATGGCGATATGAAATAGCAGGTGATGATAAGCCACAAGATTGGGCTGAATGTGCGCGTAGTTTATTGTGTCAGCATGCTGATAGTGTTGAATGGGTAGAATATTTTGATTCTGCTGTTACTCGATACCGGGGTGCACGAATCGAGAACGGACATTTGGAAAGTTGTATATTCATTGGTCCGGATTATAATTTACCCGAGCGCGACTGGTTATCAAATTTATTTACAAAAAATAAATTATCGGATCTTGATCGAAATGGTGTTTTAACAGGTAAGCCAGGTAAAGGACAAAAGGATGCTGGAAAAGTAATTTGTGCGTGTTTTAATGTAGGCTTAAATACCATTTTATCCGCGATTGAAGATCACAAGTTAACGAGTACGGAAGAAATAGGAAAAATTTTAAAAGCAGGAACTAATTGTGGTTCGTGTATTCCAGAATTATCGCAATTACTCAATAAGTAAAATTGAACAGATAATTAATTCAACACTGTAAATTATAAAATTTACTTCGATGGTCTTTTTTCTTTTAAAGATGAAAGCATTTTTTCAATATATTCAACATTTTTAATGTTGCTTGATTTCGGACCTTTGAAGTTGGCTTGTTCAGCCTTATGATCTTTTCCAATTCTCCGTGTTTTTGGTGGGCTTACTGTTTGTTTTGATTTATATTGTGAAGCTGTTTTCTTTTTAGAACCGGTGGTTGAAGGTTTCGATTTAGTTTTCTTTTTTGATTTTGCTTTACTATAGGTTACAGAAGTTTTGTGAATATCAATAGGATTTATGGGTTTACTGTAATTTGATATTATAACCGGATCATCAATTATAGCGATTAGGTTTTTATTGTTAACTTTCACATGATTAATGGGTGCGTCGAGATCTTTAGTAGTTGATATATTTTTTATAGTTGTAACCAGATAAACTATTTCTTGAGGATCATATGAAGTTGTGCCATCTGATTTTATTGAATATTTAATGTCAAATTCGTATTTAACTCTGGAACCTTTATTATCAGGATATATTCTTACTCTTACAGGAATAATATCTTTGCGGGTTTTACTTTTAAGTTCAAATATGCCAAATACCATCCCTTCTTCCTGAAAAGAATTTTTACTATAGAGCCCGAGCTTATGTTCAAAGTTGTCGTATACTTCATCGTCACTATTTCGAACTATAATCTCACCTGATATAAACATGAGTCGTTCCATTGATAATTCAATGTTCTTGAAAATGTGTTGAACGTCTTTTTTTAAATTATTTGGGGTATCTAGTGTATTTATGTCACTAAAGGGTTTTTTTGCATTTGAAATGTGAATCGATTTAGGTTGATGAACGGTGACAGTTTTAAATAAACCATACTCATCTTTTTTTAAATCGATTTTAAATATTGCGGATACTTTCGTGAGATGATGATCACCATTTGATGCTAATTGGCCATTCAAGTATTGCACTTTGATATTGTTATTTGTAATGGTAGCTTCAAAACCGGATACATTTTCAGATAAATCATCAATCGCTGAATAAAAATTCGGGTAGGAGGACAGGGTGCTTATATTTTGTTGTAAGGCTTCCAAAATTAAACGGTCGTTAATTACATTTCCTGTCTCATCAATGCTCACAATTTTGAAAATTTTTGAATCAGTTTTATCAAGTAAATGTGAAACCTGACTTGATTTTGTTGTTGCGCACGAAACTAGCACAATAGCGATTAAAATAGTGTATAGGTATTTAAACAATTGTGAGCTATGTACTAACATCGTATCCTTGATTTTAGTGCTGTATTAGAATCAGTATGATCTCTATTCTAGAATGAATGCTTAATTAATCAATCCAAATACTTTTAATTAAATCATTTATGATATTTATACTTTAATATATGT